>JAQVEY010000181.1 GCA_028697515.1 Bacteroidales bacterium
GTAGGTTTTTAAAAATCATAAAATCAATACCGTAAGCACCTGAATATCTGATAGTTACAATTTATATTGAACTAAATTTTATTTTTTGTCGGTTGATACTGATTTTTTATATATGCCATGATTATTAACCCTCATTTTATTTATGTTGTAAAACATAAGTGGTGTAAATGCGTTTGTGTAAAGTTCTGATAAACAGTAATATGGGGACTGTTAGTAAAATTACACTTTCATAATTTAGAAATAATCTAAACAAAATCAGATGTTCTCTGTTTAAAAATGGAGAAACATTAAAAAGTTACATTGAAAAAAAAGTGTTTTTTTTTATGTAACAAATTAGAATAAGACTAAATAAAAATACCACTATGAAAACAAATATACGAGGTTTAAAAAATTTTAAGCTCAACGTTAGCTATTTTGGAACAACAATAATTGGCATAGTAGCTTCTTTCTTAATACTTTTTTCGAATGTTTCATATTCTCAGACAGCACCGGTTTTAGTGCCTGTTGGTGGATTTGCAATCGATGGAGATTTGATTTCGAACTCTACTGTTACAGGTGAGGGCGACTGGTTAGCTGGTAACCCTGGCTTGGGTGGCTATGTGTTAAACAACGATGGTTCTCCTGTTGATTCGCTGAATAGTGGAAAAATACATGATAACTATGATGGAAATGATATAATTTTTCAGGGGTCAAAGTTTAATCAGGATCCAGGAGCATGGGTTTGGACGGTTGGGAAAGCGAACAGTAAAAACGATATAAATAACGTCTTATGGCATATGTCTAAAGATGTAAATGATGATATGTGGATTATTCTTGGAAGCGATAGATTTACAACTTCTGGAACAAGTTATATTGATTTCGAATTTTTACAACACACCTTAACTAGAAACAGTAATTTTGGTTTTAATACCGCTGGCCCTCATGGCGGACGCACTATAAACGACATGGTTGTCTCGATAGAGTACAGCAATGGCGGTTCTTCTGGGTTGGTAAGAATTTATTTGTGGAAACCTGTTGGTCCTGGTTACGACTATGTTGAACAGACTGTTCCGGGTGGAGTTGCTTTTGCCACAACAAATACTACCAACGCAGATATTCCATTTTGGGCTTTCGGCTCTCCAGTTTATACTCCATACCAGTTTGCCGAAGCGGCAGTAAACATTTCCGATTTATTTGGTGCAATTGATCCTTGTTTAGGTTTAAGCGTTCGTACAATTATTGTTAAAACAAAAGCATCAACCTCTCTAACTGCAAATCTTGGCGATTTTGCTGAGCTTTTTCAGGTGAGTTTAAGTTTAGGTACAGCCGATGTTACTTACAATAATGCATTAACTTTATGTCCAGTCGGAACAGTTTTGCCTCAAATTTCAGGAGTTACAGGAGGAACATTTTCATCTGCACCAGCAGGTTTAACGTTGAATCCTTTAACAGGTGAAATCAATCTTGCAACTTCGACTCCAGGAAATTACACAATAACTTATTCTTTTATTACAAACGCTTGTCCTAGATCAGTAAATACAAATATTACGATTCAAAGTCTTCCACAACCTTCGGTATCTGCATCTGTAGATTTACCGGTTTTGTGTTCAGATTATGTTGGCGACATAACATTAACTGCAACAGGCGGTAGTGGAACAACCCTTAACTGGTACACTGGCTCTTGTGGCGGAGTTCTTGTTGGAAGCGGTGCTAATTTAGTTATATCTTCCCCCGCCACTACCACAACATATTATGCTGCATGGACAAATTCGTGTGGCATTTCAACTTGTGAGGAAGTAACTGTTACTAAACTCCCACAAATTAATATTAGCACTGCATTAACAGCAGAAATTTCATTTTATAATGGATCTGATGCAGAAATTACAATAACAGCAACAGGGGGAACAGGGAATTATACTTATTCTCTAAATGGTGGACCAGCACAAGTGTCGAATGTTTTTTCTGGTTTGAGTGCTGGAACATATACTGTTGTTGTAACCGATGATCAAGGTTGTGATGCCACAGTAAACGTAAATGTTCCAAATGCTTTACAAATAATTGCAAACGATGATAGTGGTTCGGTAAATGGCATGACAGGTGGTACTGCAGTGGCAAATGTTTTAACAAACGATTTGCTTAATGGTGCAGGAGTTGATCTTTCACTTATCAGTATTTCATTTATAAGTTCAACTGATCCAGCTGTTACTCTTGTTGGAACAACTGTTAATGTTGATGCTGGAACACCAGCTGGAACTTATTATCTGGTTTATGAAATTTGCGAAATTGCAAATCCTACAAACTGCGATCAGGCAACAGTAACAGTAACCGTAACTGCAGCGGTAATTATTGCAAACGATGACACAGCAACAGGAGTAAACGGTTACACTGGAGTAGTAAATCTATTAAATGTGTTTGATAACGACCTTTTAAATGGTAGTGCAGTAAATCCTGCTGATGTTACCTTGACCGAAACAGCAGCAGATCCAACTGGAAATGTAACATTGAATCCTGACGGTTCTGTAGATGTTGCTTCTGGAACCCCAGAAGGTACATATACTTTAACTTATGAGATATGTGAAGTTTTGAATCCTGCAAATTGTGACGATGCGATTGTTTCAATAACGGTTGTTGCGGCGCAAATTATTGCAAACGACGATTCTGCTTCTGGAATTAATGGAACAACTGGTGCTGTGAATGTACTAAATGTTTATGGCAATGACTTGCTAAATGGTTCAGATGTTATTCCAGCCGAAGTTATTTTAACTTTGGTAACTCCAAACATTTATCTCACATTAAATCCTGACGGTTCAGTTGATGTTCTTCCTTTTACACCTGGAGGAACTTACACATTGACTTATCAGATTTGCGAAGTACTAAATCCAGCAAATTGCGATCAGGCAATTGTAACAATAGAAGTAATTAAGACATCCGATGTGTCAATAATTAAATCACAAATAGATCCGTCTAATTTGCCAGTTGGAGACCCAACTCAGTTGATTGAGATTTTCCCTTCAGTAATTACTGCTGGAACTCAAATTTATTATTTCTTATTAGTCGAAAACAATGGTCCAGACAATTCTCTTCAAGCTACAATTCAAGATATTGTTCCTGCTGGAATTACTAACCCTGAGTATTCTTTAAATTTCGGAAATTCGTGGTTCGCATGGGGAGGCACAAGATATCTTGCCGAATTCCTATATCCTGGAGTCAATTATGTTATGATTCGTGGTGATGTTGATCCTGCTGCAACTGGAATACTTGTAAATACGGGAACAATTTATAGCGTCGTAACTACCGACCCAGATTTGTCGAATAATGAATCTACTGTTACAACAAATATTTTATCATCTGCAGATTTAGGCTTAACAAAACGAGCATTAACTTCTCCAGTTGTAATTGGTGGACCGATTGTTTACGAAATAGTTGTTACTAATTATGGACCATCTGAAGCAACAGACGTAATAATTACAGACATTATAGATCCTACGATAATCTCAGCTGTTGAGTATTCGGTTAATGGAGGTGGAGCATGGCAAAGTCCTTGGCTTGGTAGTTTAAATATAGGTGACCTAGCTTATGGCTCAGTATTTACACTTTTAATTAGAGGAACTGTTGTTGACGCATTCCCAGCTCCAAATGTTGACCCAATTCCAAATACAGCATCGGTAACATCTTCTGACCCAGATCCAGATCCAACAAATAACGAAGAAACAATTAACACTCCATTAAATGTGGAAGCTGATGTTTCAATTGTAAAATCAGGCCCTGCGACGATTATTGCAGGAACACAAATTCAGTATTCAATTATGGTCACCAACCATAGCAATACTTTTGATTCAGAAAATGTTCATATTCATGATGTGGTTAACTCTGCTATAATAACAAGCGCAGAGTATTCTGCCGATGGTGGAATGACTTGGTTGGTCTGGATGGGTGAATATATTATTGGAGATATGGCACCACTAACTAGTTTCGAATTACTAATTAGAGGTACTGTTTTAAGTAGTGTTACTGGAAATGTTGTAAATACTGCAAATGTTGAAACAGACACTCCAGACTCTGATGTAACTAACAACACTTCAACAGTTATAACAATTGTTGTAGTCGAATCAGATTTGAATATTGTTAAAATTCAAATAGATCCTTCGATTTTACCATTGACAGAGGCTCAGATCATGGGAAATCCAAATGATATTACAATAAATCCTGTCGAAATCACTGCGGGAGAAGATATTTATTATGTATTGTTCTATTGGAATGAGGGACCTAGTGACGCAACAAACGTAATTATTGATGATATCCTACCTGGATTTGTAATAGATTGGGAAGCGTCCAGATGTCAAGCTAATTTTGGTGCATGGGCAGGTACCGGAAATCTAGGTACAATTATCGCTGGTGGAAGATGTGTTTTGGTAATTAGAGGCTCTGTTGAACCAGCAGCTATCGGAAGTTTGGTAAATACAGCTTATATTCATAGCGATGATGTTACCGACCCTGACCCAACTAATAACGAATCAACTTTTGTTACACCAATTCAGGCAATGTCTGACTTGAGTATTAATAAAACAGTTGACAATAGCATTCCTTATGTAGGTGACAATGTAACTTTTACAATTACTGTTAGCAATTTTGGACCTAATGGTTCTACGAGTGTTGAGGTTACGGACTTGTTGCCAAGCGGCTATACTTATGTTTCTCATTTGACAGTAAATGGGACTTATGATAATATAACCGGAGTTTGGTCAATTGGAAATATTGACTTCCCTGGTTCGGTTGTTCTTACAATAACTGCTAATGTTAATCTTCCAGGTGGGAACAACTTAAATGTTGCTACCATCACAAACACCGATCAATACGATCCAGATCCTTCGAACGACGAAGATGATGAAACAACTTATCCAGTAAATGTAATTATTGCTAATGACGATAGCGCTGGACCTGTTAATGGTTACGATGGAGTAATCAATGTTTTAAATGTTTTTGGTAATGATTTATTAAATGGATTTGCAGTTATTCCTGCAGATTTAAATCTAACAGAAACTGTCCCAGAACCTAATGGGTATTTAACCCTTAATTCAGATGGTTCTGTTGATGTAAATCCTGGAACACCTGCTGGTACTCATACTCTCACTTATCAGATTTGCGAAATTGCGGACTCAGACAATTGCGATGACGCTGTTGTTACAATCACAGTTGATGCAACTCAAATAATTGCAAATGATGACAATGCTGTTGGTGTTAATGGATATGAAGGTTTAGTCGGAGTTCTTAATGTTTTTGACAATGACTTATTGAATGGAGATCCAGTTATTCCTGCAGAAGTAACACTTACCGAAACAGTTGCTGATCCAAACGGTTATTTGACACTAAATGCTGACGGAACAGTTGATGTTGCGGCTGGTACTCCTGAAGGAACTTATACATTAACATATCAGATTTGCGAGGTTCTTAATCCAACAAATTGTGATGATGCAATTGTAACAATAACAGTTGTTGCAACTCCGATTATTGCTAATGATGACAATGCTGGAAGCGTAAATGGTTATGATGGAGCCACAAACATTCTAAATGTGTTTACCAATGACCTTCTTAACGGTAGTCCAGTTGTTCCTGCTGAGGTAA
>JAQVEY010000182.1 GCA_028697515.1 Bacteroidales bacterium
CCACATACTATTTTTAAATAGTCTTTATGGCCAACGTCAACAGTTGTAATGCTCAATTTGTCTGCATTTGGATGCTTTTCACAAGTTATTACTTTTCCAATAATAAAGCCTTTCAAGCCGCCTTTTATTGAAGAAAAAGTTTCAATACTACTTGTCTCTAAGCCAATTTGTGTTAATTGATTTGCAAGTTGTTCAGGGCTATCGTCTAGATTAATATAATTCTTAAGCCAATTGTATGAAATATTCATTATATAAAATTTAAAATGCAAATTTATAAATTTTATCGGTTTTCAAATAATGAAATAAGGATTTGATTTAAGTAAAAATAAGTAGGCGGGTTTTATCAAAATCTTTTCGTGATATTATTCGATAAGCTCAGAATCGCCGAATAATAATTCCAGTTTTTGGTAATGCAAATCAATTAAATCGTCAAGATATTCCATATAATCATTGTAAAGATCAGGACAATTTTCTTCGACTCTCTCAAAATCCTCTTCAAAAACAACTAAAAAATGTTCGAGTTCTTTTAATTTAGCTATGGAAACTGTATCAGTTAGACTAATATTATCTACTACTGTAAAAAATCCTGTAGTGAATTCCTTAACATTCTTTTCGATGGTTAAACAATCGTCAAGTTCCAGAGATTCGTATGTGTTCAGGAAAACCATCAAAACCTTAATATCATCTAAAGCTATATAAGTTTTATCGACTAGGGTAGGTGGAATGATAGAATCGGCGGAGCTAGTTATATTTTTGTTCTCGTAACTAATATTTGAATTAATTGTAATAGTATTATTAAAATTATCGTCCTTTTTTAGTTCTATTTTATTTATTGAATCTATCTGAATTGATGATGAATCGTCTGTATTCAAATTCAGGTTATTTTGATTTGAAATTACAGTTTTTGTTGATTTGCTATCATCGCAACAAACAAAAAACTGGCATGCAGAAACCACAAAGAAGAATAGTAATACTTTTAGAACTAGTTTTTTCATGTTAGTACCTATTTTTTTGTTAATAATCAAAAATTAAACCGTAAAAAAAAGGCTGTCTGAATGTACAGACAGCCTTTTTTTATAAACATTTTAATTATTATTCAACTTCTTCAGTTAGATTTTCTTCCATTTCGATATTTTCCCATTCTTCTTCCATACCTTCTTCCATATCAAAATCTTCTGCGTACATTTTCAAGATTTTGTCCATGTATTCTTCCATTTTTTTCTCTTGAGCTTCTTCGAAAGCTTTGAATTTGTCAGGACATTCTTCTTCAAACTTTTCAGCTTGTTTGTCAAAACCATCCATAAATTCTCCAAATTCTTCAATTTCTTTCTTTGCATTTTCGTCACCTTCTGCTGCTTTATCAATAGTAGCATAGAAAACATCCATCATTTCATTTGCAGCTTCAAGAAATTTATCACAATCTTTGAATTCTTTGCCATCGTATTTTTTCTTTAATTCTTCAAGATTTGTAGCTTTTTTATCACCACAAGAAAATACACTTAACAAAATCAAACCTGAAACAACATACAATAATACTTTTTTCATAATTATTAAATTTAAGTTTAACTAAAATATTTACGCTAAAATAAAACAAATAAATCTAACTAACAAGTAATGTTAATAAATTATTCATATTCATAATAGAAATCAGGGATGCTGAAAAGCTCTTTATCCATTTTGTTAAGCTCTTCCATAATAACTTCAATAGCTTTGTTTAATTGATAATCATTTCCCATATATTCTTGATAAGGGTCGTTAGTTACAATTATATCAGGGCTAACGCCAATACCTTCAATTATCCATCCAGTTTCATCAAAATGTGCGAATTCAGGTTTAAAAAGGCTTGCACCATCAACAAAAGGAAGACTTCCTCTTATTCCAACTACACCTCCCCATGATTTAACACCAATAATGGGTCCCAATTTATGTCTTCTGAACTGATAAGCAAATAGATCTCCATCAGAAGCGGAATACTGGTCTATTAATAGAACTTTAGGCCCAGTCATCAAACCATCGGGTTTCATCTCTGGTTCTGGTACATCACGCGACATTACTAACATCGACAGCTCTCTTTGTAACCTTTCAATCAGCATTGGACTAACATTTCCACCTCTATTGCCACGATTATCAATTATTAGTGCTCTTTTTGTTAATTGAGGATAGTAATATTTAACAAATTCATTTAGTCCTACAGTTGACATATCAGGTATATGGATATAACCAACTTCACCGCCTGTTGTAATATCTACCTTTTTTATGTTTTCATAAACCCAATTAAAATAAATTAAATCTGATTCATCTGCAATTGGCTTAATTAGAAACTTCTCTGTTTTGCTATTACTCGGTTTGTAAGCAACTTCAATTTCAACAATTTTGTCAACCTGATCAACCAATAATGAATAAATATTTGTGGTTTTACTAACATCATAACCATTTATAGAAATAATATACTCTCCAGGAAATACTCTTACTCCAGAACCTGTTAAAGGAGATTTTAAATCGTCTTTCCAGTTTTCACCTCTATAAACCTTTGTAATTTTATAATAGCCTGTTCTTTTATCTCTTTCAAACTCAGCACCGAGCATACCAATTCTAATCTTTTTAATTTCCTTTCTGTCGCCTCCTCCTACATAAGCATGGCCAGTGTTCAATTCTCCTATCATTTCGCCTATCAAATAGTTAAGATCATTCCTGTCTCTAACATAGGGAAGCAATTCTGCATACTTGTCGTATTGTTTTTTCCAGTCAACACGATGCATGGTAGGATCATAAAAATAATCTCTCATCTGTCTCCAGCTCTCATTAAATATTTGAGCCCATTCAGTTTTGAGGTCAACATTCATCTGCATATTAGATAATTCCAGAGGACTTCCCAATGTGATATAGCCATTATTTAAATCTGTCACATACCATAAATCATTCTTTTTTAATAAAATTTTTCTCAAATCTGCACTAATTTCATAGGTTGAATAATCTCCAATGTCAGTAGCTTTTAAAGACCTGAAATCAAAAACACGTAATTTGCCCTGTTCCGAGCCATGTTTTTCAATAAAATACAATTTGTCATTGACATAAGTAATATTATAATATTTCCCGGCAGCCATTGGCAACACTTCAATACGTGATTCTATTTTTTTAATATCTATTTTAAAATTATTTCTTCTCCTTGATGCTGTGTCATTACTAAAGACTTCTGTGTTTTTCAATGCAAAAGGAGATTTTGTATCTTTAGAAAGAGTTACAAAATATATTCTGCTCATATCTTGGTAGGCAACATTCCACTCAACATCAGAATAGATAGGATTGAAATCACGGTTTGATACAAAGAATAAATACTTACCATCGTGACTAAATACAGGGTTAAATGAATCGTACCATTCAGATGTGACACAATACTTTTTCTTTTGTTTCACGTCATAAAGATAAACTTTTGATACTCTCGACTTATCTTTATCCGAATATGCTATCCAATTATTATCAGGTGACCACTCGAAATGACTTATTTCCCAATAATCTGAAGTATGAACATTGGTTATTTTTTTAGTATCTATATTGATAAAATTCAATTCAAGAATTTTATTATTCCACATAATATTTTTACTATCAGAAGACCATTGGAGCTTGTAAATATAACCTGAGTCAAAGTTGGTAAGCTGTATCTCTGATTGTGGTTTGTCAGGAATTTGAATATAAATCTGATATTCACCTGATTTATCAGAAATATAAGCGATATATTTTCCATCAGGAGACCATACAGGATTTCTATCATGAGCACCAGATGAATTAGTCAAATTTCTATATATACCCTGATCAACAGGAATTGAAAAGACATCACCTCTAGCTGATAAAGTAATCCTGGACCCGTCAGGCGCAATATTAACATTCCTAATTTCTTTGTGTACATCCTTAAACACTGTACGACTAGCAGCAAAATCTTCTCTAATTCTAATTGTGAGTTTTATTGTTTTTGATTCTTTAAGGTCATAATAGTATAGATATCCTCCACTTTCAAAAATAATTTTATCCTTGCCAAGGGTAGGGAACTTAATATCATATTTAACAAGATTAGTCAGCCTTTTAGTTTCTTTTTCAACTATATCATAAACGAATAAGTTCATTACCTTATCACGATCGGAGAGAAAGTATATTTTATCCTTATACCACATTGGGAATATATCTTGAGAAGGGTGATTTGTTATATTTTCCACTTCATTGGTATTAAAATCATAAATCCAAATATCATCTGCCATACCTCCTTTATAGTACTTCCACGTTCTAAATTCTCTAAATACTCTATTAAATGCAATCTTTTTCCCATTTGGAGAATAAGAACACCAACTACCGGAAGCAAAAGGCAAAGGTTCGCTCAAACCACCGTCAACAGGAGCCAGAAATAAATGACCTTTAAAATCATTAAACGATTTTCCCCTAGAACGATATATAACATGATTCCCATTTTTTGTCCAGCCCATCACGATATTGTTTGGTCCCATTCGGTCAGAAACATCGTCGCGAGACAATGTCGCAGTATAGGTTATTCTTCTGGGGCTTCCACCAGATAAAGGCATTGTATAAACTTCGGTATTTCCGTCGTATTGAGCAGTGAAAGCTATTGTTTTACCGTCCGGAGAGAAGTGTGGGAACATTTCGTAACCTTCATGAGAAGTCATTCTTGTTGCTACTCCTCCGTTTATTGATACTATATATAAATCGCCAGCATAACAAAACACAACAGTATCACCATAAATAGTAGGAAAACGCAAAAGTCTTGTTTCTTCAATAGAAAAAACAAATAATGAGCACAGAGCAAACAATATTATCAATAAAATTTTACGCATCCAGACATATTTATACATCAACTTCAGGCCTATAACCCATACGTCCCACAAGCATTGCATTTTCGTATGAATAATCTAAACCTAAAACTTTTGGAAGATACAAAGAATTTACGACATTATAAGATATTTCTTCTGTTTTTAGACGAAATACCTGTCCTACATATAACATGAACTTAAATACATACTTCTCGTTAAAATTCTTCGATATTCCAGCTTCACAAAAACCTGACTGTAAATATACAGTTTTTATTCCATTTTTAAAAATTTCACCACTTGCCGAAGCTAGAAATCCATGAAAAGCTCTGTTTGACGAAATCCATTCGTCTGCTTCGGCTAATCCCGAATCCTCTGTAGCAGTTCCTAGATTAAAAATTGTTTCTTTTATTTGAGGCAATAATTTATTTGTAATTTCTGCTATTGCATAGAAATTAACTTGCATACAGGCTCCAGGTAGGCTAGTGCCTGATAGATTTATTAGATAATCAAATCTGATTCCTGATTCTACAATATTTCTAATAAATGAGTCAATAGAACATTTATCTGTAAAATCGCAATGATGAATGTTTGCAGTTTTAAATATATTTAGTTTTGATGTATTTTTGTTTGCTTGTAACCATAAATTTGCTCCTCTTTTTTGCATTTCTGATGCGACGGCAAGTCCTATATTTCCTGAAGCACCAAGAATGAGTGCATTTTTACCCTCTAATTCACCTTTATGAATATCAAATTCGCTAGATTTACTTTTAATATTTTTATG
>JAQVEY010000183.1 GCA_028697515.1 Bacteroidales bacterium
GTTGATATTATGAAGTATGCAGCATAATGATGTTAATAAGTGCAAATATTTTAGTTATCCTGGTTAGATAAATGTTAATAACTTTTACTAAAAACATTTTTTTTAATCATAGAATACCGCACGATTGTATCGTGTGGTAGATATACCAAGCCACACGATACAATCGTGCGGCAGCAGAGTATAATTTTGCAAAGCATGAGAAGGAAGAAGTGAACTAGAGTGTCTAGAGTGCACAAAAGTGTTTAAAGTTGAAAATGGGATTTATTTTTAATTTCAAAGAAAGTACAAAAATGAACCCCTAGATAGATTTCGCGAATGTGAATACTTGTCAAATAAATGATTTTTATTGATATTTTAACCTAAAATCTTTAAAATCTTCAATCAAATGAAGAAATTTGTATTAAATTCTTCATTTGATTGAAGAAATTTATTATTTTTGTAAAAAATAATTATGTTAAAAAGAGAAATTGAAGACCAATTACTTGAAGATCTTGTTCCAGGAAAGGTTGTTTTAGTCTATGGGGCAAGGAGAGTAGGTAAAACTGTATTGCTTGAACAGTTGATTGAACATCATAAGGGAAAAGTATCGTTTTTAAACGGAGATGATTATTCTACCGAATTGTTGTTATCAGAGAGAACGCTAGCAAATTATCGCCAATTGTTCACCGATACAGATCTCCTTGTGATAGATGAGGCACAAAACATTAAAGAAATTGGTAAAATTTTGAAACTGATTGTAGATGGGATAAAAGATATCTTGGTTTTAGTTTCAGGATCGTCATCTTTTGATTTGCAAAATCTAGCAGGGGAACCTCTTGTCGGTAGGGCTCTTATTTACAGTTTATTCCCTTTTTCTCAGAAAGAACTTCTCACAAATAATACTCGTGTTAATCTTTTGCAGAACATTGAAGATAGTTTAATTTATGGTTCATATCCGGAACTCTTATCAATTCCTTCAGTTATTAAAAAGCAACAATATCTTATTGAGATAGCAAATTCTTATTTACTCAAAGATATTTTAATGGTAGATGGGATTAAAAACTCAGTAAAGATGAAGGATTTGTTACGTTTGATATCTTTTCAGATTGGGAATGAGGTATCCTATGAAGAATTAGGACGGCAGTTATCACTTAGTCGTAATACAGTCGAAAAATATCTGGATATTTTATCAAAGACATTTGTAATTTATAAACTTCCTGCTTTTTCTTCAAATCCAAGAAAAGAAGTCAGAAAAACAAATAAATGGTACTTCTATGATAATGGCATAAGGAATGCTGTTATCGGTGACTTTCGTGCTCTGTCTGCGAGAAATGATACAGGAGCTCTTTGGGAAAGTTTTCTTATTAGTGAAAGAATTAAATTCAGGAGCAACAGAAGAGAACCTGCAAATTTTTATTTCTGGCGTACATACTCAGGACAGGAAATTGACCTGATTGAAGAGTTTAATGGTGAGTTAACTGCTTTTGAATGCAAATGGAGTAAGGATAAGGTAAAAATGCAATCGGTATTTAAAAGTCTTTACCCCAAAGCAGATATTAGAGTGGTAAACCGCACAAATTATCTGGATATTTTAATTTGATATCTTTAAAATCTTCATTCAAATGAAGAAATTAGTATTAAAATCTTCAATTGAATGAAGAAATTAGCACTTTTTTACTTAGCCAACTCCTTTTACAACCCGACATTAACTTAGTTGCGCCGTACTGAGTTCATCGAAGTGAGGGCTAAAGTCTATATTGTACCAAGGCACTCAAGGCACTCTAGGCATTTTAGTGCACTCTAGGCACTTTTTTGTTTGGTTGATAAATATATTTTGCATTTCTCCCAAACAAAATATAAATTTGGAACTTTTAATTTTTAAACTTTTCTATAATAATGAAAAATCAGTTAGATCCTTACAGCAACTATCTTGCAACAATGAAGAAGATCGGATATGTGCCGCGGAAAGAAGCTACACAGGACGATTATAATCGTATCGGGTTTATGTCAGGACTCGAAGTTCATCAGCAGTTATTAACCGAAAAAAAATTATTTTGCCATTGCCCAGCGGGTATTTTTCACAAAGATGAAGATTATGACGCTGAAGTAATTCGTCACATGCGTCCGACTTTGAGCGAACTTGGTGAATACGACGGAACAGCTCTGATGGAGTTTAAGACAAAAAAGGAAATCGTTTATAGAATAAACAATGATAATGCTTGTACATATGAAGTTGATGATACCCCTCCGTTTTTAATAAACAGAGATGCTGTTGATAAAGCACTTCAGATTGCAATTTTGAGTAAGTTTAAAATTGTAGGTGAGCTTCACATTACGCGTAAACAGTACCTTGATGGTAGTATTCCCACCGGATTCCAACGTACTGGAATCCTTGGTGTTGATGGTGAAATTCAGCTTAAAAACAAAAAGGTAAGACTTATTCAGTTGAGTGTAGAAGAAGATTCATGTCGCGAAATCAGCGATATCGGTCATCGCAGAATATATAAAACCGACCGTTTGGGGATGCCACTTATCGAAACTGTAACTTATCCCGATATGGTTAATCCTGACGAAGTTAAAGAAGCAGGCGATTATATTCGTTTTTTGAATAGATCTACTGGATTGGTTAGAACTGGTATCGGAGCTGGTCGCGAAGATGTAAATGTAAGTTGTAAAGGTGGAACTAGAATAGAAATAAAAGGTGTTTCTCATACAAAATGGATTCCAGAACTAACACACAATGAGTGTTTTAGACAGTGGTCATTATTAAGAATGAGAGATGAACTGCTTAGTAGAGTTAAAGATTTTAAATCATGGAAAATATCACACGCTTATGTTGATTATTCTACGGTTAAAATTACTTTGCCTGCCTTTATTGAAGCAAAAGAAAATGCATACAAACTAGTTGCTGTAAAATTGGCTGATTTCAAAGGAATATTATCATGGTTTAATCAACCCGGTATTATGTTCGCTCAGGAAATCTCTGACAGATTAAAAGTTATTGCCTGTATCGAAAAACCAAATATGATTCACACAGAAATGGCTCCTCAAGTTATTTCAGATTCTGATATGGCAGCAATTAAAAAAGTTCTTCCATTTGATGACGAAAAGGATGCTGTTATTGTTTTCTGGGGACCACAGGAAGATATTGCAATGGCACTTGATGTTATTGAAGAACGTTGCAAATTAGCATTCGAAGGTGTACCAAACGAAACAAGAAAATCATTCGAAAATGGTACTACAATTTTTGAACGAGTTTTGCCAGGTGCAGACAGAATGTATCCAGACACTGACTCGATGCCAATTCCTCTTGCAGGATCTTATATTGACGGGTTACGTAAAAAAGTAATACTTGATGTAAGTGAAAGATTTGCACAAATGGCAAAATGGGGTATTCCTGCTGACACATATACTTATTTATTAAGTAAAAATTTATATCCATATATTGAACAGGCAATAAATGAATTAGGTGCCGATCCTAAAAATGTGGGACGACTTTTTGGTCATGAACTTAAATATGTTGAAGGTCATTATAAAGCAGGAGCAGGGTTTAGTTATTCCCGAATTATCGACCTAATCAAATTCTGTAAGAAAAACAACTTCGAATATCCGCTTGGTGCAAAAATGTTAACTGAATTATATCAGCATCCAGCAATGGATTTTAATTCTATTCTGACTGAGATAAAATTTAAAAAATTCAGTAAAGAAGAATTATTTGGGCAAATAGACCTATTGAGTAAAAAGTTCGATAAGGAAGCTAGAAAAAATAATAGGGAAAATAAAGCAGCTTGGATTATGGGACAAATTAGACCTATGGCTGTTGGCAATATTTGCCTTACAGAGTTAAAATCAGAGATTGAAAACAGAATTCGATAATAGCATAGAAATTTTATAATGGATAATACAGATTTTTTTCAGGGATATAAAGGCCGTTCATTGGAAGTACTTAAGAAATTTAACGTACGTGTTTGGGGACAGGCCGAATTGAATACTACCAGAGGTGAATTTACCGGAACCGTTCTTCCACGATCCTCAAATGATGACGACGAACATATTGTTGTTAAAGTGATAACAGGTTATAATATCGGAATAGACATAAATACTATTATTGACATGAAAGAAGTTGGTTACAAAAAAGCCAACTATGCTATTCCTGAAAAGCAGTTTCCATATACCGAAGGATTGCCGCATGTTAAGCTTTTTGGTACAGGCGGAACAATTGCATCACGTCTCGACTATAGAACGGGTGCTGTTATCCCTGCATTTTCGCCAGGTGAATTATACGGCGCTGTTCCTGAATTAGCTGACATTTGTAATCTTGACACAGAGAAGATTTTTGCTGTATTTAGCGAAAATATGGGCCCTCAACAATATATAGAATTGGCAAAAGCTATCGGCAGAGAAATCGAAAAAGGAATTGATGGTATTGTTATTGGTCATGGAACAGATACACTACATCACACAGGTGCTGTTTTGACATTTATGTGTCAAAATCTTCCTGTTCCGGTTGTATTGGTTGGTTCACAACGTTCATCGGACCGTCCCAGCTCAGATGCAGCCCTTAATCTAATGCATGCGATGAAAACCGCCGGAACTTCTGATATTGCTGAAGTTATGGTTTGCATGTTCGGTCCTACTTCCGACGAATACGGATTACTGCACAAAGGTACGAGAGTAAGAAAAATGCATTCATCATACCGTTCTACATTTAGAACAATCGGAGATACACCACTTGCAATGGTTACCCGTGCTGGAGTTAAACCGATTAAGAAAGAATACAACAAGCGTCGAAATGACAAAAACGTAATAATAAAACCATTTTTCTCTGATAAAGTTACAATGTTGTATTATTATACAGGAATGAAACCTGATGTAATTGACGGATTGGTTTCTGCAGGTTACAAAGGAATCGTTTTTGTTGGCACTGGTCTCGGTCACGTTAACAAAGAAATATATCCTGCTATCAGACGCGCACACGCTGCCGGCGTTCATATGTATATGACTTTGCAAACGATTTGGGGATTTGTTCAGATGTATGTTTATGACACTGGTCGTGATATGATGGCAATGGGAATTATTCCCGCCGGAAACATGTTGCCCGAAGTTGGTTATATTAAATTAAGCTGGGCATTAGGTCAGACTGAAGATCCTGAAGAAGTTAAAAAGCTGATGCTTACACCGATAAATGATGAAATTACCGAACGCGAGCCATATAATGGTTATCTTGTTTATCAAGGTGGAGTGCCGGAAGTAGAAGAATTTATTAGAAAAGTAAGAAAATAAATTGTTTTGTACATATAATTATTCCCTGATACCTTGACTGTGAGTACACAATCAAATATTATTACTTTTAGTGGGTTTTTGGAATCCGCTTTAAAAAAAGATTTACCGGGAGTTGAGGCTCAAAAGAGAATGATTCCTGAGTTTCCGCAAAATCAACCGGAATACTTTAATTATAATCTTGTTTTAAACGAAGCAGCAGTATTAATACTCATTTTTGAACAAAAAGGAATTCACAAGACAGTTTTAATTGAACGTATGCCTGATGCAGGTCCTCATTCGGGACAAATTGCTTTTCCGGGTGGGCGTAGGGAG
>JAQVEY010000184.1 GCA_028697515.1 Bacteroidales bacterium
AAGATTTTGGTAGAGAAACTTCTGTGGGTATAATGTATTCAATTCAGACTTTTTTAAATATAATAATCCCTTCAGGTTCGGCAAAAGCGGCTTTAACAATGCCAATTATGGCTCCATTTTCCGATTTGATAGGTATTGCAAGACAAACTACAGTTTTAGCATTTCAATTTGGAGATGGTTTTACAAACATGATAACTCCAACTTCAGGTGTATTGATAGGTTGTTTGGGAATAGCAAAAATTCCTTACAATTTGTGGTTTAAATTTATTTGGAAATTGATTTTATTGTTATTTGTAATTGGATTTCTGTTATTATTGCCCACCTTATATTTTAGTTTTAATGGATTTTGATTTTAGATGAAACCGACATTTTTATTTATCATATTCTCCTTATTTATAAGTTTCTTATTTAATTCATGCAGTAAGAAAAATTCTGATTTTGGTTGTATGACAATGCCAAAAGTTCATATATTTTCAAAAAGCGAAATACGATTTGATAAAAAGCAAAAATGTATTATCATCTTCGAAGATAATTTAAAATTCAGTGTAAATAAATCAACAATAAAATGTCGTGGAGGGTTTTCTTCGAAATTCTTTAAGCACTCGTACCGTATCGAGCTAAATAAAAAATATTCTCCATTTGGTTTGCCGAAGGAAGACGACTGGATACTTAACGCAAATTATATTGACAAGACTTTTATGCGTCATAAACTATCCTATGATTTGTTTAGGTTAATGGGTCCTAATAATCTTGCCCCTGAATGTGTTTATGTAAATGTTTATCTTAATAAAGAATATGAGGGATTGTATGTTTTAATGCAAAGAATAAACGCTAAATTCTGTGGTATTGATAAAAAAGATAGAACAAGTTGCTTATTTAAGGATCCTCCTGTTTTTTTTGAAGAAAAAATATCATTCCCAGGATCAGAAAATAACTATTATGACCAAAAATATCCTGATATAAATGATCAGAGTTTTGCAGAAACTATGGATAAATTTAATTATTTCTTATTTAATGCTTCAGATTCTTTATTCTGTGCAGATATTGGCAAATGGATTGACCTTGATAATATTGTGGACTGGCATATTTTATTGTTATTATCAAATAATGCTGACGGTCTTAATAAAAATTTTTATATTTATAAAACCAATAAAAAAACTCCTTTAAGAATTGCAATTTGGGATTATGATCATTCTTTTGGTCGTGATGGAGATAATGAATTTAATCTCCTTAAGTTTAAGATAGATTGCTCTAAAAATATTTTGCTGAAAAGATTAATGGAAATTGAAAACTGTAATTATAAGATGAGACTTGTTAAAAAGTGGAATAAATTAAGAGCTTCGAAAACAATTTCTGTTAGTAGTATTAAATTTATGATAATAAAAAATCACTTTATTATAGTCAATACAGTTAAACAAAACTTTGATATGTGGCCCATAGATAGTAGCGATTATTATGACGATAGCAATTACTTAAATGAGTTAGCTTTGCTTTTTAAATTTATAGAAATTCGTATTCCGGAACTTGATAATTACTTTAAAAATTTAATTCAAACGAATTAATTTATTATTTTAGCAGAAAATTAGGCAGAATTTTTGATATGGAGAGAATCGTTAATTAAAATTATAAAACTATGAAAAACAAGATTTTATTTTTAAGTATTTTTATTCTGTTTGCAGGTATTTCCACATTTGCTCAAAAAGTATACAGTTGTGATTACAAAAGCGATGCTGATGTTAAAGTTTACGTAGCTTCCTACAAAAGCGATGCTGATCTGGTCGTTTACAAATGCGACTATAAAAGCGATGCATCTGGAAACAACGGATTGTGGTATTTCTGTAACTACAAAAGTGATGCAGATAAAAAAATATATTTCTGCGATTACAAAAGCGACGCTGATCTTGTAATCTATTTTTCTGATTATAAAAGTGATGCTGGTTGGAAAAACTCATCGAAACAACATTTGATGTATTAAAGGAGTAAATCAAATATGTATTAACTTAAACAAACAATTATGAAAAAGTTTATTGGAATTTTTATTTTATCGGGACTATTATCCATATCATTATCATCTTTTGGTCAAAAAGTGTATTCCTGCGATTCGAAATATGATGCGGATGTTTTGGTTTATGTTGCCGACAGTAAATATGATGCCGACCTGATTGTTTTTAATTGTTCTTCAAAATATGATGCAGAAGGTAATAACGGACTTTGGTTTTTTGTTGATTCGAAATATGACGCAGATAAAAAAATATTCTTCTGTGACTCAAAGTATGACGCTGATGTTATTATATATTTCGCCGACAGTAAATATGACGTCGAATGGAGAAATTCTGAAAAAAAGCATTTATTTTATTAATATATAATGAAATTTAAGCCAAAGCGTTGGCATAAAATAGTTAAAATCAGTATTGTCTGTATTCTGGCAGTACTGATTTTGTTAAATACAATACTGACTAATTATCTCAGGAAGAATATTGAGAAAACTTATAGTTCTTTACTCAATGCCGAAGTAAGTATAGAGAATTTGCGTATTAATTATTTTAATGGAACTATAAAAGTATTTGATATTCTGATAACAGGCAAAAACGAATTTAAGACCGATACCCTTTTAATTGCTGATAAACTAGTCTTTGCTAAACCCGAATTTGATAAAACAAATAAAACCATTGTTATAAATGAAATGCGTATTGTTAATTTAAGGATGAACAATATTGTTAGCCAAAATGGTCATAGTTGTTGGGATATTGATAAAACTAGTAAAATTAGTGATGAAGAGGAAGATTTAAGCAGTTTTAACATATTCGTAAAAACAATTATTCTCGAAAATTCTGAATTGCTAATTATAAATAGAAAGAATAATGAAATTCAATCTTTTAGAAACATAAATCTTCGATTTAACTCGGAGCGTGAAGAATCTGATATTACTTCGGAGTTTAGTGCTGAGTGTGTTATAAATACTAAAGATTTTGAAAATAAAAAGCTTTCTTTATCTGGTAAATCAAAATATAATGATAAAAAAATTGAAGCCGAAGCCACAATAAAGTATAACGAATTTCCTATTAAACTTGAATTTTGTGCAATTACTGATAGTTTGTCAGAAGAAAACTCATTTGTTAAACTTAATACGGATTTTTCGAAGCTCCCCAAACAAAAAGACATTGAAACAAAAGGAAATTTAGCAATTGAGGTTATTTCTAAAGGAATTTTTAATAAAGCTTTTGATTTTAATTTTCAACTTATTGTTAAAGCAGACAGTATCTCTTTTGTAAATAATAAAAACAAGTCATCTTTGATAATAAATTTTGATACTGAAATAAGCTACAATCTTACTGAAAATGAGTTTTTAAGTTTTATTTCAGAAGATGTTTATATGGTTTCAGGTACTGATAGCTTAAAAGGATTTTTTAATTTTTGTGTGAATGATACTATGACTACTGCCAAATCTGAAATTATGGGTAGTTTTAATTCAAATATACTGAATTCAATATATGATGATATCTCTTTTTTAACTGGAATTAAAGTAAGTACATATTCAAATTTGGAAGGTCAGATCAATAAATTTAAGAGAGATATTTTAGGTGAATATTATACGAATATTGAAATAAATACGCCTAATTTTAATATTCCTGAATTACAACTATACTTTTGTAAGAACAAATTTTCTGTAGAAAGCTATATTGTATCAGATAGAATTACAGGTAAAATTAGCTATAGTATAGATGAAATTGAAAATATATATACTGATGCTACAATAAAACACAATTTTGCTTTAGACATAAGTAAATTGTATTTAGCCGGTTCAGGAGGCTCTGCTGTTTCGTTTATGCCGGATTTAAATCAATCCCGTGAATTCAAATTTCCTCAAAAAACTGAAACTACTGTATCGATAATTATTGATACTATACAAATAAAGGACAAAGTTTTAAAAAACATTTATTCTGAAATAATATTATCTCCTTATAGATTTGGAGTAGATAAATTAAGTCTTGAAATCGGAACAGGTAGCCTTAATGGAGAATTTAGTTTTGCAAAAGAGTCTGATTATTTGATTTCGACAAATTCTTTAATCTTAAAAAATATGGACCTGGCTTATTTTGAAGATTCAAATACTAATATTTCAGGCATACTAAATATTGATTTAAAAAATACTATCTATTCTAGTGAAAATGAAAACTTGCATCCGAAAAATTTTGGACTAAACAAGATTAGAATAGACGGCTTTAGATTGCAAACAGGTTTGTTAAAATCATATGAAATAAATGAAG
Source organism: Bacteroidales bacterium (assembly GCA_028697515.1). Taxonomy (GTDB): domain Bacteria; phylum Bacteroidota; class Bacteroidia; order Bacteroidales; family ML635J-15; genus Bact-19. The sequence continues at coordinate 4,269 of JAQVEY010000184.1, forward strand.
AATATCTTTGTTTGGGGAATACGGAAATTATTACTATTCTTGAAGGAGATTCATTAATTGTGCAACCTACCATAATTTCAATAAATGATGCAAATCTAAATATGAAAGCAAATTATAATATAGTTACGGATAGTTTAATGGTATCGGCATTAATTGATATTCCTGACGACTATTTGAGTACGAAAATTAAATTATTGATTTCGATGTTTGCGTCTGATTCTAAACTGAAACTTCCAAAAAACAAGAATAGAAATACATATCTTCTTAAAATTAGCGGTTTGATTGAAGATTTGGAGTATAGTATTTTTGAGTAAACTTATATTTGAGTCAATCAAAAATTGGATGTACTAATAGTTGTTTGTTATTATATTCTTTAGTATTTGTTTATTATTAAACAAAAACTGTTAACAAAAATACTTTGTTCATAATTTTCACAAAACTCTTTTTAATACTTTTGAATGTATCTGAAAAATAAAAAAATGAGAAAAGTCTTTTTATTCTATTGTTTGATTGTTTCCAATCTAATGGTTTTTGCTCAAGCTAAAACATATTCTGATTTGCAGAACGAACTCACAAAACTTCCCGAATTCAAAAATGCAAGTCTTGGTTTATATGCTGTAAATCTCAGTACTGGCGATAAGGTTTTTGATTATAATTCTCAAACAAGTCTAGCACCGGCTTCTGTTTTTAAAATAATTCCTACTGCCTTGGCAATTGAATTGTTGGGTCCAGATTATAAATTTAAAACAGAATTGGCTTATAGTGGTTCTATATCGTCAGATGGTGTATTGAACGGAAATATTTATGTTATTGGTTATGGCGATCCTTGTTTGGGCTCTCAAAACTTTGCATATCATTATAACAGCAATGGAGAATTATTACAAAAATGGGTTAATGAAGTTAAAAAGCTGGGAATTAAAAAGATAAATGGAGATATTATTTGTGATATATCATATTTTGGTGAAATTCCAATACCTGATACGTGGATTTGGGAAGATATAGCAAATTATTATGGAAATCCGGGTTCGGCATTGAACTATATGGATAACCTGTATTATTTGCACTTTAAAACAGGAAATACAAACGGTAGCCCCACAAGTCTTATAAAAGTTGAGCCAGAAGATATCGGAATAAATTTTAATAATAAAGTAAAATCATCTTCAACAACTGGGGATGAATCGTTTATTTATTACACAAATTCTAAAACTGACTGTGAAATACGTGGAACATTGCCATGGAATAAAAGCGATTTTTCAATAAAAGGCTCAATGCCCGAACCGGAAATGTATCTG
>JAQVEY010000185.1 GCA_028697515.1 Bacteroidales bacterium
AAAAGATGCAGGAAGCTGTTTTAAGCTTTCAAATCCATTTGTGTCATTCCAAACTCCGGGAATAAATATTGCTACAATCATCAAAATTATAACAATAAATTGGATAAAATCTGTAACAATAACTCCCGATAATCCTGCAAATGCTGTGTAGAAGATAACAACCACAAAAGAAATTCCAGCAGCCCAAACATAACCAACGTTAAAAGCATAATGTAGGAGAGTTGCCATACCTACAAATTGAGCAGCAGTAAGGAAAAAGAAGATCAAAATATTTATTCCACTAATAAGACCTGAAAAAGCTTTTGGAAAGCTGGACAACTTATGATTTTTTAAATATGATTTATTAAGAAACTCTGCAAATGAGTAGATATTTCTTTCGACTCCAATTTTACGAATTTTTGCAGCAAAAAAGTATAAGATGAAAAACCCGATAACATAGGATATCCCAATTGCAATTGCAGCAAATCCTGAAGCGTATCCCATGGCAATTAATCCCATACTTACTCCACCGCCAACAAAAGTTGCAAGAGTTGTAAATACCAGTGGAAGTAATTTTGTTTTACGGTTATTTATAAGATATCCGTCAAAGTCTTTCTTACGGATATATTTTAGTGTTAAAACTACTAAAAGTATTGTATAAATCCCAATCCAGAATGCGAACCAGTTCATGATAATAATAATTTAATATTGCAAAAATATAAAATTCTATTAAAAGACTTGGACAAACAATTTATATAGGATAATTAATTGAGTAAAATACTTAAAGTTTGTATTTTAAACAGACTTGTAAATTTAATCTAGGATTGAATTAATTAAATGTTTTTATAGATATTTCTATCTTCCCCATTTTCCACTATTCCTACTTCTGCTGTCTTTGTCGTCGTTTCGTTTTTTGAATCCACCACTGTTGTCGTCACGTCTTTTAAATCCGCCACGCTCATTACCTCCTTTGTTAAAACCACCGGATTTTCGTCCGCTATCATTTTTAACTTCTACTTTAAGTCTCTTTCCTGCATATCTTTTATTATTAAAAGCCTTAATAATCTGATCTTCTACAGCAGAATCCATTTCAAAGAAAGTGTAACCTGAAAGAATTTCAATTTTGCCAATTTCTGCTCCGGCAAGACTATCATTACTATTTATGAGATCCATTAACTTTAATTTTGTCAAACCATCTTTTTCTCCAAGTGTAAGAAAGAATTTGGTAAATCTCATATTACCGTTATCGCGACGGCGGCTTCCTTTATCTCGGGTTGAAAATGAGTCTTTGTCTGATTTCTCACTAATATTCAAATCTGGTGCATTTTTGTAATAAGTCAGAAAACGATTAAACTCAACCGAAACAAATCTTTTTATCAGTTCATCTCTGTCAATCCAATTTAGTTTATCCAATATTACAGGTAAGAAGTCGTGAATCTGATTGTCAATATCTTCAATTTTTTCAATTTTATCAATCATATTCATTAATTGCTTCATGCATATTTCTTTACCTTCAGGAACTTGTTTGCGATTAATTGGTCTTTTTAATGTTTTTTCTATTTCGCGAATTTTATGAAGTTCTTTGGAATGAACGATAGATACAGATTCACCTTTTTTGCCTGCTCTACCTGTACGACCACTTCTATGAATATAAACCTCACGTTCGTCTGGTAAGTTGTAATTAATAATATGAGTAAGATTATTAACATCTAAACCACGTGCAGCAACGTCTGTAGCAACAAGCAATTGAAGGTGTCCACTCCTAAATTTTTGCATTACATGATCGCGTTGTGCCTGAGATAAATCCCCATGCAAAGCGTCAGCATTATATCCGTCTTCAATTAGTTTGTCAGCAATTTCCTGAGTCTCTTTACGAGTACGACAAAAAACAATACCGTAAACATCAGGATTTATGTCAGCAATACGTTTTAATGCCAGATATCGGTTTTTTGCATTTACCAAATAATAAAAATGCTCTACATTTTCTGCACCCGAGTTTTTGTTTCCTACAGAAATTTCAGTAGGATTTTTCATATAATTCTCAGCAATCTTCATTATTTCGGGAGGCATAGTAGCTGAAAATAGCAAAGTTTGCTTTTCTTTTGGTGTTGTCTCAAGAATCAAATCAATATCTTCTTTGAATCCCATATTTAGCATTTCGTCGGCTTCGTCAAGAACCAAAAACGAGATTTTGTCAATTTTTAAAACTTTTCTCTTTATTAAATCCAATACTCTTCCAGGAGTTCCAGCAATTATATGAGCTCCTTTTTTAAGATCGCGAATTTGATTTTCAGTTGAAGCTCCGCCATAAACCGCAACAATACGAACTTCGGGAATATATTTAGAATAATTCGTCATATCTTTTGCAATCTGAACGCACAACTCACGCGTTGGACTTATAATTATACATTGAGTATGGTTATTCTTATAATTTATTTGTTGTAAAATAGGCAATCCAAAGGCAGCAGTTTTTCCTGTACCAGTTTGTGCAAGTCCAACTAGATCTTGTTTTGTATCAAGTAGATGCGGGATTACTTTTTCTTGTATTGGAGTAGGCGTAATAAAATCCAATTCTTTTATAGCTGCAAGAATATCTTCGCTTAGTCCGTAATTTTCAAATGTGTTTGTCATATAATATTTTCAAGGCGCAAAAGTACTACAAATTATTGAGATGAGGCTAATTTATTATCAGGATAGATATTAATGGTAATATTGGATATATCAAATAATCATAATTTTGTACAATTACAATTTTGAATGAATTGTTTTATTATTTTTGAAAGAAAAAGCAATGAATAATAGACTAACAGCTAACGGAATAAAACTTGTTAAAATGATTGATGAGGATGAAGCAACAATGTATTGGTATGCTAAGAATCCACAAGATAACGTAATAGTCGTACGAATTCTAAAACCTGAATTTGCAAAGACTAGTGATGTTGTAGAAGAATTTAAAGCTGAGATTAAATCAGCAATTGTTAACAATAACAAAAATGACTCAATTGAAATATTTGATGATCAGATTGATGGCTTGTCTTGTGCAGTAATGATTTTTAAGAATTATTCTAAATTTGAAAAAACTGAAGAAAACAATTTGAACGAAATTGATAAAATTGAAGGAGAGATTAATTTTCTTAAATCAACTCATTATAAATCTGAGTTTTTAGGCATAAACAAAACACTAAAAACTAGTCTTTTTAAAGTATTATTACAAAATAAGAAAATTATACTGTTGTTTTCGATTGTAATAATTTTAGTTATTGTTATCACTGCAATAGTTACATCAAGTTTGACAAAGAAAAAGACAGATAATGAGTATGTAGCCGTTATTAATGAAAATCTTGAATTTACTTTAGCAACCTTGTATGAGAAATCAATGAATATTTATAATACAATTGATGCTAAAAGTTTTGAATATCCAGGTAAGTACAATTTATTATTAGAGAAGGTTAGAAAAATCGAAGATGAAACCAATAAGTTTTTAGAATTTATTATTTTAATGAAAGAAGATATTATTTCAGAATGTGGAGGTTTTGACCATAATTACTCGTTCTCCATGCTGGATAAGAATAATTTTGGAGCAGCGAAACAAATTGTAAAAACAAGTGATGAACTGGATGAAATGCTAACAGAATACAGGGCCTTATTATTCGGTTTTATTAGTGATACTAGTTTGATAGAAAATAAGATGATAAACTGGAATTTAAACTACTTAAACAGTTTGATAAACTACGATGAAAGGATAAATTCAAAACTTTTATACGAAGGTATGCCTTCAATTGCAACTATTAACCTGTTAACTCAATTACAAATCAAAATAAGGTTAGTAGAAATAGAATCATTACAATTCTTGTTAGAAGAAACCGAAAGGATGGATTTTAGAATTAATAAGCTAAGTGCATTTGTTTCCTCTCCAAAAACTGTGTTAAGACCAGGAGAATTTTATGAGGCTAAAATCGGTATGGAAGCTATTGATACTATGATGAGACCGATTGTATATATAACTTATTCAAAACCATATTATGATTCTGTACTAATGAACGATTATTGCTATTACAAGTTGATGAGTGGTCAAAAATATGACACTGTTTCAATGGATTTGGAAAGTAATAGAATATTGAAGTTAAAATGTACAACACCAGGGAAATATAATTATGGTGGTTTGATATTATTTAGATCTAATCTTGGAGATGTTTGGCTACCTTATAGCGGCTCATACACAGTTTTGTAGTGAAATATAATATAAAGATTGAGTAATTATACTAATAAACAGATGAGGATAAGCTTATGTGTTAGAGTCTCATTTCATGTGATTGGTTAACAATTTATTAATCATGCATTCATGTTTATCGTTATTAACATATATATTGTTTAATATTCGTAAAATATCAGAATCGTTAATACTTCCAAAACTTTTTTCTATAAAGGGGCAAGGCTTTACGTTGCCGGCAGGATCAATGTAAATAAATAGTTTTCCACCAACGCAACCTCGTTTTGCTTCCCATAAATCGGGCGAATATGTGATTGGTAGATTTTTATAATCGGATAATTTCTGATTTTCTGTTGTTAGCTTTTCCAATTGCTTAAAATCAGACAAATTAAAACTACTGTACTCGTCATTTAATACATGATGCATTTGCCTTGGAGTATAGCAATTGATGAAATGTGCCCCTTGCTGTCCAGCAAAATCGATGAAATTTTTGAAATCTTTGCCTTGCAATAGCGTTTTGCCAAAAACACAATCTATGGCTACTAGAAGTCCAGTTCTATTGGCTGCCTTTATTGCTTCAGTAGCATAAGAAAAAGCTTTTGGAGTTCCTTTTACCGAATCAATTTGTTCCGCATTTATAGAATCGAGAGAAATCATTACCCCTTTTAGTCCTAAATCTTTCAGAATAGATAGCTTTTCAATGCTAAGTTGATATCCAGTGGAAAGTAACCAGAATCTGGTTTTACTTGTTCTAAATTTTTGTAAAATCTTAGTCAAATCGTTCCATCTCATCATTGGCTCTCCACCCGATAGGTAAATGCTTGTTATTCCTTTTTCAATCAGACTTTCGATTGTAGCGATAATTGTTTCAATGCTTAGTCTTTCTTCTTGTGTGTGCAGATCGGAATTGTAACAATACTTGCATTTAAAAGGGCACTTTGATGTAATGCAAACAATTGCAAAAACAAGTTGTGGCTGTTTACTGTGATTTATCCATTCAATATCTCTTAAGACATTTTCGATAAAGTCTTTTGAATTTACCGGTGGCATATCAGGAACTGCAATTATTTCACCATCAGCAATTACATATCTATTCGGATTGGTTTTAAAAAGGCATCTGCTATCTTTAAAGTAGTTTTTTATTTCCTCGAAAGCTTTTAAAAAACCAAAATAGGCAAACGCGTTAATGTATAATCGAATTGCAACTTGCAAGTCTATCCACTTTTTGCGAAAACCATATATGAATTTTGTTTCTGACATTATCTAAGATTTGTTTCAAAAACTGCATACTGACTATCTGGAACCACTTTTTCGCCGCAGATTCTTTCAATATATTTAATAGCCATATTAATGCT
>JAQVEY010000186.1 GCA_028697515.1 Bacteroidales bacterium
GTAACTAATGGTGTAGGCTCTGTAATATATAAATACTGATGCGACACACAATTTTCATCATCTACAACAGTAACAGTGTAAGGTCCCGGACATAGATTTTCTATATGCTGACCAATTGAGCCATTTGACCAATTAAAAGAATAAGGAGGTACTCCTAAACTAGCACTGACAGTGATAGAACCATTACAATCTCCATGACATTTTACCATTTCATAATCCGCAATTGAAGATATCATATCGGATGGAGAAATCATAAATATAGAATCAACTTTTTGACAACCATTAGCATCAGTAACAGAAACAATATTGTTCCCAGTAAGACACTGGTTATTAATTTGTTGATTTCCTCCAAAATTCCATTGATAAGTATATGGAGGCGTTCCGCCAACAGGGCTAATAGTTGCAGAACCATAACCTATACCATCACATTGTGGATGAACAACATTTGAAAAACTTGTCATAAGTTCTGGAGGATCAATTAAAGTAACAACAGACTCAGCAGTACAATTATTTCCATCCGTTACTGATACGGTATAAGAATCAGCACATAGATTATTTATAGTATGATTTTGCACTCCAGTATTCCATACATAAGTATAAGGAGGAATTCCATTTGCAGTTACAGTTGCCTGACCAACACAATAACCAAAACATGGATTTGGTGTTATATCAGGTGAACTAAATACTATTATATCAACATCAACATTAACCTGATCTGTTGTTGTACATCCAATTTCACTTGTTATCGTTACGTAATACGTTTGGTCGTTTGCTGGGCCAACAACAGGTGAGTTTGTTGTAGCACCACTAATTATTTGAGCACTTGGTTGCCAGCTATATGTTAAATCATCACTAACATTTAGGTTATTAACTGTAAGCTGTGTTGTTTCTCCTATACATATTATTTGTGCAGGAACTATGTCATAATTAAAAGCATGAACCAATACTTGTACAGTTTCGACTAGATAAGTATTACAAACATTCTCTTTTGCCCTTACATAATAGACTGTGCTTGCAGAAGGTGAAGCATTAAAATTTTGACTTGATGACAGAATATTTGAGAATGAAGGACTTGATGCCCATGCCCATTCATCTACAGTACCTGATGAATTAGCAAAGAGATTTGCTGTACCTCCAGGACAAATTGTAGTATCAGAATAGGCAAATAAATCAATATCAGGTTCATAAACCACAACAGTTTGCCAAACACTATCAACACAAACCCCATCAGCTACCAGCATATAATCAGTAGTTTGAGATGGTGTTGCAACAGGATTTTGTATTTGAGTATTACTCAAGTTTGAACCTACCACCCAGCTAAAAGTAGTTCCAACAGGGTATGTACCCTCGGGACCAATTACGGTACTTTCGCCTGGACATATTTGTATAGGGTCTAGATTACTTTGTCCCGGTTCAATAACGACAAACTGACGCTGAATAGTATCATAATAATTACAACTCAATGGATCTCCAACAATTAGAGTTACAGTGTATGTTCCACCTTCATTATAAGTATGAGTTGGATTAAACGAAGTTGATTCAGGTGAACCATCACCAAAATCCCATACAAAAGTTGAACCTTGAGAAGTATTATTGAAATTTACGGTATATGGTGCACAACCTGCAGGTACAGGATTGAAATTTGCTTCAGCGAGGTTTTCGATAATTCGGATTTTAAATACTGCATTATTACAATTTGTTGCATTATTAGTTGTTGACCATACTCCTGGGTCGGGAGATGTAGGAAATTCCTGACAACCTCCACAGCTAGCACACACAGACTGAATAATATGGCCTTTTTTATCAAAACGGCTAGTACCACCATCAACATGATCATGACCTGAATAACCACAAGAGCCATAATGTACTTCACCAAAAAAACTTGCATATTCAAGTTCACTGGCATCTTCGCTCAGTACAAGAACATAAAAGTCCTGTCCATCTGTAAGTGATTGAATTGCATCTGCGGTTACCGTCATTCCTTTAGTGCCATATTGCGAATCCCATGTATAATAGCTACCTTGAGCATTGTAATATGAATAAGTCCACTCTCTACCCCATCCTGACAAATAAACTCTATCGCATACATCAACGGCAAAAGCAGTTATAGAAATATTTGGTCTTCCGTTTCCGTTTCCAAATTGTGTTGACCAAACTAGTTCGTCCAAATTAGAATTAAATTTAGCGATAAATTGACCGCTGTTAGGAACTGAATATTCTGCATTGTGTATTAATGTTGATCCACTTGCTTTTGTCTGTCCGCAAATAAAAATATTATCATACCTATCTGTTCTTACAAAAAAAGCGTTATCATATACGTTTGAGCCAAAAAAACTTGAAGCTATCAGATTATCTCCATCCATATCCAATTTTGAAACAAAAGCATCAGTACTTCCTCCATTGTGTGAGGTATTGTACGAACCGACAGTAACAGGAAAATCATGAGATACTGTACCACCGGCAACTAGCACTTCTTCAGTATTTGACAAGCTAAGACTAAAAATAGCATCATCCTGGCCACCTCCAAGATAAGAGCTCCAAAGCATTAAGCTTAAGTCTGGATTAAGTTTAAATACTATTCCATCTTGCCCACCGCCACTACTAGTTTGATAACCCGAATTTATACCAGCTGGAAAATCTGATGAAAAGGTATTTGTACCAACATAAATCATATTTTTAGCATCGACAATCACTTCACCTCTAGCACCGTCTCCATAATTAAAATAAAGAGAATCATTTCCATGCATTTCAATATAGTTAATGTTTGTTACAGGATCAGGAATTGTATATGTAATTTTAAAATTAAGTCCATCATTACCGGAGCCACCAACATAAGTCGAGCCTAATAGTTGCGTTCCGTTAGCACTTAATTTGGATACAAAAATATCGACACCTTCGTGGAACCCTATTACATTATCATAAACAAGGCTGTCACCTCCTGCAAAACTAGTTTGATAAGCACTGGCTGTAACAGGAAAATCAGGAGAACCAGTTGTACCCATTATTATCAATTCATTAAATTCATTAACCACCAAACTATGAGGCATCTCTTGTCCACCACTTCCGCCAATATATGTTGCAAACAATTTCTGTGTACCGTCTTCATTATATTTGATAATTCCAACATCGCAACCATCCTGATAATATGTACTACCATATATAGGAGCAGTTCCACCTGCAAAATTAATTTGGTATGCACCCACATTGGTTGGATAACCAACTGCAAACACAATACCTCCCGAATATACATTATCATCATAGTCCCAAGTTGCAGTAAAACCCCAATTATCACCGGTCGAACCAGTATAAGTTGAAAAAATTAGGGAAGGATCTATAATCAAATCTTTAGTTTTATCATAATCTACAAGAATTTCAAAGCTCAAACGATTTTTTTTCAAAACATAGTTACACTCTATCTCTACAGTATCCGAATCAAATATTTGATATGCATAAGGTTTCTTTTCCATTAAATCAATTACGGAAGTCTTTATAAGTAAATTACCATTTTCAAGAAATAGTCCGTCTGTACCTACATATTCAAGGTCAATATTACTATATTCAGCACCTGGATGGACGACAAAATCATATTTAATACCATATTCGTCAGAACGATAAATCAAATCTATTGCAGGATATAACTCTGCATAGGTAATCATTCTGTATTTATGAACATTAGATGCCCACTTTGAAGGGTCATTTCCAATAAAATAATTTAAATAATCCGATGCAGCATATTCTGCATAAATTATAGGGAATTTATTTGCTCCCTTAAAATTCACCTTATATGCATGAGCAGCTTTAACAAGTTCTCTTCCCGAACCTTCGCTACCATGATGAGCTGTAGAGTAATTCATCCCGTCAGGGTCAACAAGATTAAAAGTCAAACAATTATTCTCAAAAAATATTGCTCCATCATTTAAATTTAATCTGTATTTAATGTTATTTAACCATTGACCTTTATTCTCAACATATTCATATTGAGCATACATTGTGGGGACAAAACATACTACACAAAACACTAAAACAATAAAAGAGATAATTTTCTTCTTCATTTAATTAATATTAAGGTCTAAATATTTGACTATAAAGATACTAAATTTTATTTTATAAGACAATTTTAATTTAAAATTCGTTGTAAGAAATATATCTAAATCACTCAAATATTAGAAATTTCTTTTCTTTCTGTAGTATAAATACCATATTACAGCCACAAAAACAGAAAGTAATATACCTAATAGATATGAAATATTCCCATTGATTCCAAGACCTCCGGTTTTAACAGGAGCTATTAGCAGATAAGTAAAACAAATAACAGTCAGGATAAAAGCCGGAATAGACATAATCAAGTGGTTTTTCTTCTTCAGTGCAAAGTACATAGCGATTGTCCATAGTGTGATTGCAGCAAGAATTTGATTTGAAATACCTACGAATTTCCAAACAGTGCCAAATTGTTGATTTAGAAGAAAAGTTAATAGAAACCCAACGATAAATAAAGGAATGGCAACAATCAATCTGTTCTTTACACTTTTCTGAGCGAAATTTAAAGAATCGGCAACAGTAAGACGAGCGCTTCTAAATGCAGTATCTCCAGTTGTTATTGGACAAATCACTACACCAATTATTGCAATTACGGCTCCTAGTTTTCCTAACCATGAATTACAAATTTCATTTACTATCCAGGCAGGATCTTGAGCAGGTGTAGATAAAGTATAATTTAGACCGTGAACATCTTTAAAATAATTCATAGCTGCAGTAGCCCAGATTATAGTAACAATTCCTTCTGCGATCATTGCACCATAGAAAGCTGGCTTTGCATGTTTTTCATTCTTAAGGCATCTTGCCATTAAAGGGGACTGTGTAGCATGAAAACCCGATATAGCACCACAAGATATTACAATAAACATCATGGGGTAAAGCAAATTCGATTGTGGATCTCTATGAAAATTTTTAAAATCATGTATATTTAATTCATGAAGGTTAATCGAGCCATTAGAATATTTAAATATCATAACAATAGCAATCATTGTTGCCATTAGGAGCAGCACTGCACCAAAAATAGGATACACTTTACCAATTATTTTATTTATAGGGAATAAAGTTGCAATAAAATAATATCCAAAAATAATATATAGCCAAATTTGCAAACCTCCACCTGTTAAAACTGACAATAACTTTGCAGGACCACTTACGAAGGCTACTCCTACAAAAATCAAAAGAATTAGTGTGAAAAATCTTAAGAAATTTCTTGTTCCATTTCCAAGATATTTGCCAACAAGTTCAGGTAAACTAGCACCATTATTTCTGATTGAAAGCATTCCAGAAAAATAATCATGTCCTGCCCCCATAAAAATACATCCCAAAACAATCCAAATATATGCCATCGGTCCATAAGCAGCTCCCAAGATCGCACCAAAAATAGGTCCTAAACCTGCAATATTTAAGAATTGAATAATAAAAACTTTCCATGTTGGCATTGGAAAATAATCAACACCATCGTTAATTGAAACTGCTGGAGTAATTCTATTGGGGTCT
>JAQVEY010000187.1 GCA_028697515.1 Bacteroidales bacterium
ATTGACTTGTGCATAAATGCTTGAAATTACAAATAATCCTATTGAATTAGGCATTTATTGAATATAATTTTTGAGGAAATGGATCTGCCTTAACCATCCTTAATAGAAGATTGTCGAAAATAGTTTCTTTCATGTGACATCTATTGAAACGATAGCAATACTCGTCAATGTATCGTTGCAGGTAATTTACATTGTGATGCATCCCTCGTAGCCAGCCTTTGAAACCCATTATTATTCTATGCAGATCTGGGAAGTTTTCACCCTTTCTACCTGATTTTACTTGGCTCAGATGAATAAAGTCTTTCTTTAGTGGAGTATAGCCCAGCCACTCATCTGTTTTTATATTGGCATCTGTTTGAATAACGTCTTTCATAAATTCGCCCAATTCTTTGGCACTGCTTTTTTTGATGACTTTCCCATAGACTCTGCTAACCCCTTTCCCTTTTCGTTCAATTGCAAACACTACCAATTTCTTCTTACCATTTTGACGACCACGAACCCCTTCTTCCTGACCACCCACAACGGTTTCATCAACCTCTGAATTCCCAGTTATTTTAAAGTTACCGCTACTTTTCATGCCACGCATCACTTTCTGCTTAAAACTCCAACATGTTTTTTGTCGCAATCCAAGTTTGCGACTTAACTCTGTACTTGAAATGCCTTTCTTATTTGTGCTTACATAGTAAACAATGTAAAATGCCTTTAATATCGAAAACTTTGTTTTGTGAAACAATGTGCGACGAGTTGGTGAATCAAGATGATTGCATTTTGTACACTGACGGTCAAACTCTTTTACTCCCTTACAGTACTTGGTGTTCCCGCATTTTGGACAAACATACCCATTTTGCCACTTCAAATCAGCTAAATAAGACATACATGACCTTTCATCAGGAAATCTTTCCTGAAAATCAAAAATAGTCATGCTTTTAAACTTTTGCTCCATACCTTAAATTATTATTTCCCAATATTACTACATTTTATGTTATTAAACAAGTGCCTTGTTCAATAGTTTAATATTCCCTCATTATAAAAGAGTGCTTTTTCATTTGGATCAGAAAACCCCGGGTTTAACCATTGTACATATAAATCATAATTTTTTTTATAAAAATATTCAAAATTAGACTTAACATCTTTATGGTATAGAAATGAACTTAATACTATTTGAGGATCATTATCTGGTAAGATATATTCCAAACTCGTTTTTCTTTCTAATGCAGATTCGTTTATTAAAAAAACAGGAATTTTAATTCCATTAATTTCCAATTTTCTTAGGTTTTTGCCAGTATGTACATTTCTACCAAATAATGAACTCCATGTTGTTGATTTTCCAGAGCCTTGATTACCTATAACTCCAATAAGCAATTTTGTATTCATGGTTTTGAATTTTTTATAAAAATACAAAAATCTTACAAATAATATTAATCAAAACTTAAATAATTACACAATAAAATATTTATTATTATTGTTCAAGGTCGTTTACTATTTTTATATCTTCCCAAAAGAACACATCGGTTTTTGATTTTGGTCGATAGTCATCAAGCCAATTAAAACCTTTCAATAATGTTTTTTCATATTTTATTTGTTCTATAGGGATTGTTTCGCCATCCGGTTTATCATAAAACCAGATATTTTCAATTTTATCGTCTTTAAAGAAAATAGTCATATTGTTGCTTACTACCTTATTCATAGCAACTATTTCATCGGTATCTTCATCAACAATAAAATAAACGGTCTGACAATCGTTAAACAAATCAATCTTTTCGATCTTTTTCTCTTTCAAGTAACCTGTAATCTTTCTACCTTTCATTTGATTAAAATGAAGCGAATCGTATCTTTCAACAGAAAAAGCATTACCATTTAAATAAAATCTTTCTGGGTTTTTATTTACAAAATGTACTTCTATATGATCTGCTGTTATCTGATTTTTTTCGGACCAAACAATAGGATTGAAAAACATATGGGCAACAGAATCTTTTGAATAAAAAACCAGTGAATCGCATCTTGCCTGAAGGTCAGATTTATAAACCTGTACTTTATAAAAAGCCCTTATTAATTTAAAATCAGAAGTATCAACAGAAATATAAACCGTATCAGAATGTAAGAATATGCTATCCCCGTCTGTTACATAAATTACAAAAGTGCTGTCAGTAAGCATAGCATTACGAGGATTCTCAAAATAGTATCCATAATTACCATAAGCATTCAGATTCTCGACTGTATCTAAAACCGACACATTTTTGAATGCTTCACCGTATCTAATTTTGCGATCATAATATAAGCTATCGCCTTTTAAATAATTTGAACCCGATCTTAGCCATGCATTCTCCGAAAAAGCGGCTTCGTCAGTTTCTGTATTATAATTACCGTTTTCACAATAAATATAGTTTGAGTCTGAAATAATTTGAGTTGGACCGTAAAAATACGAAATAGCAGATTCGGTATTATATTTTAAGGTGTCTGAAAAAATATCATACTGAGGATTACGAAGTACTACAGTATCAACAGCATAATAATCTTTTAATTTAGTATAATAGTATCCACGTCTACTTGTAAGCCTGTTATCACCATCAAAGATTTTTCCACCTTCGAAATAATAGGCCATGTCTTGATTTCTGTCGTAGTCTAAAGAATCTGTTACTAAGAAAGATTTGTTGTGTTTTAACACAACTGAATCACGCATTTTTGCAATTTTATTATTTCCATCATATTCAAGGTACTTACCAACCAACAGAATAGTATCGCCTTGTTTAATTCTAACATTATTATAGGCTTGAATTGTATTTGAATTGTCAAAAAACCAAGCAGAATCGCAAAACATATATGCCTCTTCGTGCCTAAAAACTACATCTCCTAATAATCTCTTTGCTTTCACACCCGTAGATTCGTCATATTCCAGACTATTAGCATGAAGTATTTCCACTTTTTTAGTTTGTTCATTCTGTGCCAGAGCAATTGCCCCGGAAATAATCATAATTATGAAAATCAAAAATATTTTTACTGATATAAAGTTCATTTATGATTTTAATAATTCGTCAATAATATCATCTATACTAATGCCGTCTGCTTCTGCTTTGTAATTTTTTATTAAACGATGTCTTAAAATAATTTTTGCAACAGCTTTAACGTCTTCAATATCAGGAGAATATTTTCCACTAAGTATAGCATGCGTTTTTGCTCCAATTACAAGAAATTGTGAGGCACGAGGACCTGCTCCCCAATGCAGATATTTTTTAGTTATTTCTGGAGCGAATTCTGAGTCCGCTCTAGTTTTATTAACTAATTTTACAGCGTATTCCAAAACATTATCATTTATAGGAACTTTTCTAATCAATCCTTGAAAAAATACGATTTCTTCGGAAGAAAGAACTTGCTTAAGATCAAATTCCTTGTCAATAGTAGTATTTTTAACAACAGTAAGTTCGTCTTTATAACTAGGGTAATCAACAATAATATTAAACATAAATCTATCAAGCTGTGCTTCTGGCAATGGATATGTACCTTCTTGCTCAATTGGATTCTGAGTTGCCATAACAAAAAACGGTTCATCGAGTCTATACTCTATTCCTGCTGCTGTAACTGACCTTTCTTGCATTGCTTCAAGCAAAGCTGCCTGAGTTTTAGGAGGGGTTCGGTTAATCTCATCAGCAAGGATAAAATTAGCAAAAATCGGCCCTTTTACAAATTTGAATTGTCTGTCTTCAGCAAGAATTTCTGTACCTATTATATCAGACGGCATGAGATCTGGAGTGAATTGAATTCTTTTATTCTTCAAACCTAACACTTCTGCAATTGTAGTAACCAATAATGTTTTAGCTAATCCTGGGACACCAATAAGTAAACAATGCCCTCTGCTAAATATTGAAATAACGACTTCTTTTACAACCTGATCTTGACCATAAATCTTTTTATTTATTTCACTAACCAAATCCGAATATTTGCTACGTAATGCATCTATCGCCTCTACATTATCTTTGTACTTTATCATTTCCATCTTTATTATTCATTTTTTCAACGAACAAAGTTAATTATTATTGTAACATCAGAAAGTATACAAATTATAAATTAATGTCAGTTTGATTTTGTGACAATTCTCTCTATTTGACAATTATTTTAAAACTAGGAAAACACTAGCTAATAAAAAATATTGTATTTTTGCTTCCAAATTTAAGAATATGATACAAAGAATACAAAGTCTTTACCTACTGATAAGTCTTATTTGCACAGGATTATTTTACTTTTTACCTTTTGGTACTGTAATTACAACGGATAATGTTGTGTTGCCTATAATTGTTACAGGAGTAGAATATCTTAAAAACGGGGAAACTTTAATTTACTCGTTATTACCATTACTAATTATGATGAGCCTTATTAATCTGGTTACTTTAACAAGCATATTTCTATATAAAAAGAGAATGCTTCAAATTAGATTGAATGTTTTCAATATCATTGTTCAGCTAGGTAGTATAGCTATGATGTTTTATTATCTTTCGAGTGCAGCTAAACAAATTGGAGTTGATTATTCCACAAAAATACTTATTGTTTTGCCAATAGTTTCTGCAATATTAACATTTCTAGCAATAAGGGCTATAGCAAAAGATGAAGCTTTGGTAAGATCAATCAGTCGACTCAGGAAGTAAGTCAATATCGTCTGAATCACTTTGGTTCAACATATCTTTTGATAATGCTTTGGTAGTTTTTGCCCCTAGTCTCTTTAAATCTTCTGTTTGTTTAACAAGATTACCTGAACCTGTTGACAGTTTTGACATTGCAGATTCATATTCTTTGCCGGCTTTTTCAATTGCAACACCTATCCTATTCATATCTTCGACAAATCCTACAAATTTTTCGTATAGCTTACCTCCTCTTTCGGCGATAAGTAAAGCATTCTGTGTTTGCTTGGTTTGTTTCCAAATTGCATTTACAGTCATCAAAGTAGCGATTAAAGTTGAAGGACTTACAATTACGATTCGTTTATCCCATGCCTCATTAAAAATAGT
Organism: Bacteroidales bacterium; assembly: GCA_028697515.1. Lineage (GTDB taxonomy): Bacteria > Bacteroidota > Bacteroidia > Bacteroidales > ML635J-15 > Bact-19. The sequence goes on from JAQVEY010000187.1 coordinate 4,998, forward strand.
ATTATCATTTGATACGGCAACTGCCAGAGATGCTTCGACAGGAATAAACATCAACAAGTATTCGGGAGTTGTAAGACCCAAATTAGATATATAATCTTTACCTGCTAATTCTTTTATATGATTCCTAACAGATTGAATATGTTCCTTAATATATAAAGACCTATCATCTTCGTTGTCAGCACTTACATATTTTTCGTAGGCCACTAATGAAACTTTGGCATCAATAATAATATGTTTTTCTTCGGGTAAGTAAATAACAGCATCGGGTCTTAATCTACGCCCATCTTCAATTGTAAAGGAATCCTGTGTTTTATATTGTTCTCCTTTTTCAAGACCAGATGATTCTAGTATTTTTTCCAAAATCATCTCACCCCATCTACCTTGTTTTTGAGAATCCCCTTTCAATGCTTTTGTAAGATTAGTTGCATCTTCCCTCAATTGAAGGTTCATTTCCTGAATGTGCTTTAATTCTGTCCCTAATTCAGACCTTTCTTTCAATCCTTTTTCATAGGTTTGTTTTAC
>JAQVEY010000188.1 GCA_028697515.1 Bacteroidales bacterium
CGATTAGTAAAAAAACTCCGCATAGACCATTCGTCAGAAAAAGCAAATCAAACAGATTTTATTGAGGTTTATCCGTAAAAATTAGATATATTTTATTTCTGAAGTAAAAATTATCTAGATATTTTTCATTTTAAAAAAATCAAAACAGGCATTATATTGGTTTTATTCATGGTTCGATCCCACTCAACAACAGTGAAGAAAACCTACAATTGCCGTTTTAATATTTTACTTTTTCTTCTTCTTTTCCTGTTCTACCATCCACTTAGCCTCATTCTTGATTTGTTCTTCCAATGGGATATTCAGATTTTCAGCTTTTTGTTTTATCGAATTATGCCACTCAGGGTTATTGTTAATAGCATTTATCCAATATTGGAGTTCTTCATCTTCTTTACGAATTGTGTAATTTCCATTTAGATAGTTTTGCATATCACCAATAAAACCATCATAATCATATTTATTCATCAATGTGGCTGAAGAGTATATTAATATAAAATCCAAACCATTAAATAAACTGTCAAGATCAACTTGGTCTGTATTTTTCTTAGTTGTGAAACTTTCCGGAAATACTACATCGTTATAAAACCAATATGCAACATTAGCAAAACAGTTTTTTGGAATCATTTGATTCAGCACAGGCCAATAAAATGAATCTCCAACAGTTAATACTTTTGGTTTTGTTTTATTCTCGGTATTAAACTTTAAAGTATAATAATAAAGTTTTTCATTTTTCAACTCATGTGACAAATTCAGAATGTTTTGAAGATCGTGTTCTGTTTTAGTCATCGTATCAATCTTTGTGCTTTCATAAATTATTTCTGGCATATCAATATTCTTCCTACTTTCAAGATACCCTATCAATGAATCTGCAAGCCATACAGCCGAAAAATAGGTGTAATGAGTACCATGTTTTGGAAATAAATCGATGCTCACAGTATCTTTAATATCCATAAACCATTTATTGTAATCTACATAAGCAATTTTGTACTCCTTTAGTTTTTTCAAATAGTACTCATAATCATTTTCCTTTTTTTGATATTTATCAAACTGAGCTGGAAATTTATCGCTGTAATAAAATGCATTTGAAGGAACTATAACGTAAATCAATTCAATACCTCGTTCTTTAAGTTCTTTGTTAAGAAGGTCTGTCTCTACAAACAAGCTATCAATTTGTTTTCTGCTTTGTTGGGTTATGCCCAGATAGGCTTTAATGTTATAATCAAAAAACAGATGGTCATCTTTTCCAATTACCAAATCTTTTGTGTTTGAGTATTTGAATAAAGTATAGTCGAAAGAATTTGCCCAACGCAACAATGTGTTTCTAAACCCGAAATTGTCATTTACATACATTTCTGCAAGTTTCTGGTATTTACCCTTATGCCAGTCTTTTAAATGAAATGTGGGATAATTACCAAATGCAGCCATTCCATTCAATGGTTCTGATATATGGAATTTGAAAAATCTTTGTGCTATCGGAATGAAAAGCATTAAGACCAATACAATAAAAAAATATTTCTTCAATTTTTCCATCAGAATCTAAAATATATAAACGGGTTAAATCCACCCAGAGAAATTGTACAAGCACAGAAAAACAATAAAATTACAGAAATCAGCATAACCGGAATAACACCAGATTTCTTTATATCTGTATAAAAAACAAGATTTTCTAGTTTTAGCCCTGATTTAAACATTGTTATAAAGGCAAAACCAAGACCTATAAATAGGAAGGTCCAGAATTTATAATCAAAATAAACAAAGCTATCAGAACCTGTAAATGAAAACATTTTTTCTATATATCCAAAAGCATAGGGTAGGGTTTCAGCTCTAAAAATTACCCAACCAATCAATGTTATAAAATATGTAAGAACGATTGACGGATATTTACCTATCTTTTCTGTGAATTTTATCAGGAATATTCTATCAAGTACAAGGAAAACTCCATGAAATACACCCCAGGCAATAAAATTCCATGCGGCACCGTGCCACAAGCCTGATATAAAGAACACTATCCAAAGGTTAAAAAACAATCTGGCTTTGGTGTTTACACGGCTTCCACCAAGTGGAATATATAAATAATCTCGCATCCAGCGACTTAATGTCATGTGCCAGCGTTTCCAGAATTCAGTAATATTAGTTGAGACATATGGATTGTTGAAATTCTCAGGAAATTTGAATCCTATCATTTTTCCAATTCCTATTGCCATATCAGAATATCCTGAAAAATCATAATAGATCTGAAATGAATATGCAATTATTCCAATCCATGCTTGTGAAGTGCTAATTCCTGATGTCTCAAGCATGAATATTTCATCTACTTTTGCTCCAAGAACATTTGCAATCAGTAGTTTTTTTGATAATCCGATAATAAATCTAAAAAAACCTGCAAATCTATTATCCCATGTTTCGTTTGCAGACCTGTCAGTTATTTGATTTTCGATTTCGTTATACCTTACGATAGGACCTGCAATAAGTTGAGGAAATAACAAAATATACATCGCGTAGTCAACGAAATTTTTTAAGGCCTTGCTGCTACCACGATATACGTCTATAGTATAGCTCAATTTCTGAAAAGTGAAAAATGATATTCCTATTGGTAATGCCACTTCTGTCCATTTTGCAGGTGTTCCTCCGAAAGACGTAATTATTGCATTAACATTGTCAACAAAAAAGTTAGCATATTTAAAATATACTAGCATTCCGATATTAAGAATTACTGAGCCTAGTAGCAGTAGTTTCTTGTTTTTATCAGATTTACTGAGAGCTTTAACAATAAAAAAATCAACCAGCAAAGAGCCTAAAACCAAATATACAAGTTCGGGAGCTCCCCAAGCATAGAAAAATATGCTGAAAATTAATGCTGTAAGATTTTTGTATTTTTTGTTTACGACATAGTATAGCAGTAGAAATATTGGCAAAAAGTAGAATAGAAAAATACTGCTGCTGAAAACCATGAAAACTAAACTTTAAAAAATTTTGGCAAAGTTAAAATATATTTTGAAAAACAATCAGCATAATCTATGTAAATGTTTCGGCCTCTATAATATTCAAAAAAAACATAAATCGGTATTTTATAACCTACAATTGCCGCTATCGCACGATTGTATCTTATTGCCGCTATCGCACGATTGCATCGTGTGGTAGATAGCCTACAATAGTGCGACAGCAGAGTATCCTGCAAAATGTTTATTGAGATATTTTCTGGGTTTTTCTATACTCATTATATTCATTTTTAAAATAGAAATAGCCATCAATAATGTAACCGTTCCGGTGGCTGCCTGTGGTATCAATTTGCAAAATGTCGGCATATAAAGGATGATAGGTGTTTATCCACTTCCTGAATTCATTCCCTTCTTTCTCGGTTTTAAATGGTAAATAATCCTCAATTTGTCCTTCGTATTCAATAGCTTTATGATAACATGTGTCATTATATGCAATAAATAACTTACAGTTTAGAGGAACCCACCATCTTAAAAATTTAGCTGCAAAATCCGATACACGAAGACATCCTAAACTGTTTGCTGTTCCCAGCATACCCCGTGCAACATCAGACAATGCAACTTCATGTATTCCATTATTGACCATTGCATTTGGATAATTTTTTGAGGGCGTAATTAACAGAAAATTTGGCAATTCGACCTTGTCTCTGTACATTACTATGTGTCTGTAACCGCCGCCAACTTCTGTATCTCTTTTTAAATCCAGTGAATCGTAAACTCTTCTCCATTCCCAATTCTTCGAAGTAATTATATTTAATCCTGCATAGTATCTTCTTCTATTACCTATTGGTAAACTTTCAAGATAGTACTCTGCTATATTCCCTTCAGCATCGTATCTATTACCAATATCCAAACGTTTTGCGGATGTTGCAAAACGACCAATCATTATCAGTGTATCTTTGCAGGCTTCACACAAAACTATTGATTGGCCCGTAGCATATAATGTATTCCAACTGATTGAATATTCTCTGTTTATTGGTAACATCTTGTATTTCCAAACTTTATCAATAAAATTTAGAAATATCCATGATGATTCTGGTAATCTGATTTTAATTTCTGCAATAAGTGAATCATATTCAGCAGTTCCATATTGAATAGTATCAAGTTGATTTATTAAATCTGGTGGAAAAGAAGCAAATTCTGTAAGTGATTCCAATTTGGGATATATTTCATTTGTTTGTCGGTTATTACTTTTTAAGTCAACGACGTTAAAATCTCCGACAAGATATCGATTCGAATAGCTGTGACCTTCTGATAGTGAATCATTAAATAAATCGGAATATTTAAAGCCTATCTTTGTCCCGGGTTCCCAAAGAGAAGAATCAGCAATCAAAGGCAAATAACATGGATTTATAGCATAATATAACCATAATTCTTCAATTGTTAAAGATTCTATCGGCTTTGGCTTATGTCCTTCAAGTTCTTCAATACTGTCTCTAACACTTTTAAATGCAGTGTAATCTGCAGGTATAATACAATTTAGAGGTTTTATCTCTTTTGAAATAATCCAATAAGATAATCCCAATATGAAAATCAGGATTATCCGTATCCATTTATATTTGCCGTAATATTTCATAGCATCAAGCAAATACTATTTTTTTTAAATCTTACGGTTTTGAATTATTCCGTAAGGGTTGATTTGGTTTATATATTATTCACTATAATACTCAATAACATTTGTAAGCGTTCTTTGACAAACCGGACAAAAATCATAGCCCAAAGCTCTCATTTTACAATTAATATATGGTCTGTATATACCTTTTTCCTGATATCCGCCGCCTTCATAAACCCCAACGGTATTCTTATTGTTAGAATGTACTTCAGTAGGTATTTTTGTATCTGCAGACATCATATCTTTCCACTTGCTTTCAAAATTAACAAGCGTTGTAAGATTTGCCTGATATGGCTCTGTATTTTTATTGTATATATCTTCTGTTGCAACTTCAGAGTCATAATACTCATCTCCAAGTGCTCCCAAACAATGACCTAGTTCGTGGGCAAAGACTTCATGAGAATATTCATTTTTTGCACTGCTGATATTCCAGAAATTATAAATTCCACCGCCTCCATAAACACTCGTATTAACAATTATGCAAACCTGATCACAGGGCACAAGACCAGCATAATTACGAATGGCATGATAATCAGAAGATGTTAAATATCGCTCTGAACCAAATGTGTTAAAATTAGTATTTAATGCTGTTGATTTCCAGATACTTTGCTGTGGTATATCTGTACCACTTTCAAACGATTCTGCAGCAACTGCCCAGATGTTAATTTTGTCTTTATTGTCTTTGAATGGAGGAATCGAAAAAAGATACTCAGTCATCGAATTTACATCCCTAAAAAAATCATTCATTTCAGTTTTTGTATAACCATCTCCAATAAAAACCATATCAAGAGCCTTGTCAGATTCTGCCGAAAAATGAATTTTCTTTATTTCTGCTGTAACTGTTTGTTCTGAATTAATAAAGACATCATTGGGATTAACGCTATATGTAAATATCCTT
>JAQVEY010000189.1 GCA_028697515.1 Bacteroidales bacterium
TTATTTGAAAGTATCTCATTGTTTTTAATAAAATTATGGAATTTACAAGATTTAAGTCTCAAACCTGAAATATAATATTTGAAAATTATGAAGACTATTTTAACTTTTCTACTTGTAACAACACTAGTACTAAGTTATGGACAGACAATAAACAAGCTTGATCTAAGACAAGATTCTGTCAATGGAAAGCAAATTCAATCAAGCTCTGAACATTTAATATACAAAGGTAGCCTTGTAGAGCTATATGTAGAAAAAACAATATTTCATTCCGCTACAGATAGTAATTTTCTTATAAAATTTACAATAAAGAATATTAGTGATAAAACTGTGGGAATTGACCTTACAGATTATTGGAGAGTTGTTTATCCAAATCAATGGGGCATATATAATAAACCATATAGAGAGCTTATAGACGAAGAACAAATCATTCCGGACAAGACGATAAACAAAACTGAAATATTAAATAAGTATAGGGATAATTCTTTGACAATGATAAGCCCAGATGAAACTTTAGATTATTATCGAGATTGGAATGGTAGTGGAGAAAAAGTTGATTTGAAAAATAAAGACGAGTATTTAATTATTAGTGTTGACGGACAATTATTATTAACTAATGGTGAGCAGTTGGAACATATAACCCTTAATGAAGTTGACAATACTTTGAGAGATATTGTTATAAGTTATCCACTAAATCATAAGACCATTCCTGAAAAATCAGTAATTATTAAACATTAGTAATACCTTTTTAGATAACAAATACTAAGATCAAAAAAAGCTAATATTCTTTTAAATTAAATATCTTATTTCTTTTTTATAATTCCAGGTATAAAAAACAGAAACCATAAGACCCATGAAAAAAATATTAAATAAAACCATTCGCCAGTTACAAAATAGCGAAAACCCATAAAGCTCAAGAATCCTAGAAATCCTAAATACTTTACATTTTTATCATTCTTTTTCATTTAAAATTGTATTAGTTGAGTTATTTTTCTGATTGCTAAAATACGCTAATATAATAATGTTTAGCAAGTCTAATAGTTAAAACTTACTTAATGAAAGATTAAAACTTTATTATAGATTTTAGTATAACCTGTAAATCAAATTAATTATTTATAGGGTTTAAAGGTCTTTGCAACTTTTTTAAATAATGTTAGGTTTTCTTCAAATTTCCCATAAGTAATTCCTGTAATTACATAATAGTCAAGATTATTAAATAAAACTACCTGATAAATAAGTTCCATTTTATATAGGTCTTTATTCTTTCCCATTGAATAAATTTCATAACCTGACAGGTTTGCAATTGTTATAGGTTTTTGTTCTTGTTTTATATCTGCAACCCATTCAAGAGGATACATTTCAAATAGTTGTTGACAAAGCACTTTCTTTTCATCTTCTGACACAGATTTGCTCATTGTTGACTTTCTGATAGTCATTGATGTTTTTTCTGTGGTATTTGATGGAACATTACCATCGTCGGTATAAGTAAGAGAACTTAACATTAAATTTGCTTTTTTGAGAATAGTCCCACTTACATCAACTGTAAAATCGAATCTGTCTGTAATATCAGATTTCTTATTAGGATCATAAATAACACCCAATAATGATACTTTTACTTCCTCAACATGTTTTTCAGAAGAGGTAGATAGCATTGAGGCACTTAATAAATAAGATCTATAAATATCTCCAATAACAAGCATTAATCTTATATAGGTTTTTCCGTAAGCCGCCTGTTTTCCTTTAATAAGCAATGCATCATATCCATTTATCTGATAGAAGGTTTCTTCTTCAACTATAACGCCGGATTTAAACAAGAACTTTTTATCAAATCCAATAAAATTTTTGTTTACATCACCGGGAATTTCTGTTATAAGAATGCTACTCCCTGCAATCTGATGGCTAAATCCCATATATGATGTGCTTTTCACAAATCCTTTTGGCGGAATAATTTTAATTTTAGTACCTGTAACTTCAACATAATTGGCATCAAGATTGTTAGTTATTTGGATCGCTTTTGAATTAAAACTTTGCGAAAATGATAGTAGTGGCAATAAAAAGATTATATACAGTACGATGTGTTTTTTCATAAAGAAATTTTTCATAAAGTTAAATAATATGTTTTACTTAGTAAAATTAAATTTTTTGAATGTTATCAATACTTATGCCATATAGAAAACAGTTTTTTTTGTTATCGGTTGCTTTAATATTTTTTAATTCTCAAATATTTTCTATAAATCTTGATAGCATTGCATGTGTAGATAAAGTATATGAGAAGAATTTAAAAACTGTTCGATTGCATCCACCCGAATGGGAGTCAGGTTATCCAGTATTAGATTTGAATTCGGATAATTATCTTTTGTTTAATTTTGATCAGATTGAATCTCCTGCAGAAAATTATTATTACACATTTGTTCATTGTACATATGATTGGCAGCCATCGAATTTAATGTTTTTCGAATATGCCGAAGGATTCGAAGAAAACGAAATTCTTGATTATGAGGAGTCTCAGAGTACTTTTGTTCCTTATACACATTTCACTCTAGAAATACCAAATAGAGATATTTCACTAACAAAGTCAGGGAATTATCTGTTGGTCGTTTATACAAAATCTAATGACGAAATAGAAGTGATTGTTACCAAAAGGTTTATGGTTTATGAAAATATTGTAGAAGTCGATGGGAGAATAAATCCATGTATTGCAAGTGAATACAGAAAGGCTTATCAAAAACTTGACTTTACTGTTTTTAGAAAAGGTATTAATTTATATGATGCACAATCTGAGCTTAAACCTGTTATAATACAGAATTATCAGTGGAATAATTCATGGTTTAATATTCCTTATAGCTATATTGATAATGATAGAATTTCTTATGAATGGGATGATAAATCTTGTTTTGATGCTTCAAATGAATTCAGATATTTTAGTTTTAACAATTTGGAATTAAACTCCGAAAGAATTGAGAATATTGAGTTTAAAAAACCATATTATTATATCAGTATTGTTAAGGATAAATCAGAAATGTTTGCTCCGTACAGTAGCTCTCAGGATATAAATGGTAGTTATGTAATAAGGACAAATAGATTTGCTAATAAAAATTTTCCTGAAATACAATCAGAATATGCAATTGTTAAATTCAGTCTCGAATACAACACTCCGATTAATAATGCAGACATCTATTTATATGGCGATTTAACCGGATACGAACTAAATGATGATAGTAAGTTGCAATATAATCTCGAAACAAGATCGTATGAAAAGTTATTGTTCCTTAAGCAGGGCTATTATAATTATAGGTATTTGCTAAAAGATAAAGACGAAACAAAGCCTCCAGATCACAGTTTTTTTGAAGGAAGTCATCAACAAACCGAAAATAATTATCTGTTACTGATATATTATAGAGAAATAGGTAGTTCTTATGACCGATTAATATATTTTTCTGTATTTAACTCAGTTAATTGAAATTAAGAACAGCTTGCATTGTCGGTAAAATGATAACCATTTAAAAATTCTCTTGTAGTCATACGTTTCTTGCCAGCGATTTGAAGTTCTTCTAATATAATAAACCCATCTGATGCAGCAATTTTAATGTGGTTTTTATTGTCTGAAATTATTTTTCCTATATTATAATCATGTTTTTCGATTTGATAATTGCTTCTAAGAATCTTCATATTATCAGCAATTTCGTTAAGTTTGCACCATGCCGCTGGATATGGTGAAAGTCCTCTAATAAAGTTTTGTACTCTTAAGCAAGGTAAATTGAAATCAATTTTACAAAAATCTTTATTAAGTTTTGGAGCAAGTTTTATTTCGCTTTTAATTATTTCATTTTGAGAAACAGTTTTAACTGTTCCATCTGAAATGGCTTGAATTGTTTTAATAATAAGATTGCTTCCTTTTATCATCAGTTTGTCATGAAGACTTCCTGCGTTGTCATTGTCTTCAATTGGACATTCTTCCTGTAATAATATATTACCTGTATCAATTTCTTTGTCAATAAAGAAAGTTGTAACTCCTGTTTTTCTTTCTCCGTTTATTATGGCATGGTTTATTGGAGCAGCACCACGATAATCGGGCAGGAGTGAAGCATGTAAATTAAATGTTCCGTATTTTGGTATTTTCCAAACTTCCTCAGGTAACATTCTAAAAGCTACAACAATAAATAAATCAGGTTTTGTGGCTTTTAATTGATTAATGAAATCAGAATCTTTTAGATTTGTGGGTTGTAATACAGGGATATTATTTTCAAGTGCAAAATTTTTCACATCTGAGAATTTCAATTTACAACCCCTACCTGCAGGTTTGTCTGTTGATGTAACAACAGCATTTATTTTATACCCTTCGTTTATGAGAACTTTTAGCGGTTCGACTGCAAATGCAGGCGTTCCCATGTAAATGATATTAAGCTCTTTAGGTTTCATTATTCATTCAAATCGAGTTCATGACCCATTTTATTCTTCTTTGTCTCAAGATAAAACTTATTAAACTTATTTGGTGTGATTTCAATATGTTGAGTTCCACAAATTTCTAATCCATAACCTTTTAATCCGGCTTTTTTCTGAGGGTTATTTGTAAGTAAAATCATTTTCTTTATGCCCAGACTTCGCAAGATTTGTGCACCAACACCATAGTCACGTTCATCAGCTTGAAATCCAAGGTGAATATTTGCTTCTACTGTGTCGAGACCGTTCTCCTGTAATTTATATGCTGCAATTTTATTCATAAGTCCAATTCCACGACCCTCCTGATTTAAATAGAGAATGACACCTCTACCTGCCTTTTCAATAATTTTCATTGCTTCATGCAACTGTTGGCCGCAATCACATTTGTAAGAGCCGAAAATATCTCCAGTCACGCAACTTGAATGTACCCTTACCAAAACAGTATCCTCATCAGTCCAAGTGCCTTTGATTAATGCAGAATGTTCAAGTCCTGAAGTTTTGTGTTTGTAGGGTATCATTTCAAAATTACCAAATTCCGTTGGCAAATGAATTTTATTACCTTTTTCAATAAGGCAGTCATATTCTAAACGATATTTTATCAGGTCGGCAATACTAATAATTTTTAGATCAAATTTGTCTGCAATTTCGAGAAGTTGAGGTAATCTGGCCATCGTTCCGTCATCATTCATTATCTCCACCAAAGCTCCACCTGGTTTTAGTCCTGCTAATCTTGTTAGATCAACAACAGCTTCTGTATGTCCTGCGCGCCTTAGTACTCCATTTTCCCTTGCCATTAGTGGAAAAATATGTCCGGGACGAGCCAAATCTTCTGGTTGAGTCTTTTCATCAACCAAAGCATATATAGTTTTTGCTCTATCTGCAACTGAAATGCCAGTAGTACATCCTTGACCAATCAAGTCAACCGACACGGTAAACGGAGTCTCATGCAAAGCCGTGTTTTTACCTACCATTAGTTCTAAATCTAGTTGGTGACAACGACTTTCAGGAATTGATGCGCAAATCAGTCCTCTACCATTTTTTGCCATGAAATTCACAAT
>JAQVEY010000190.1 GCA_028697515.1 Bacteroidales bacterium
CTAAAAAAATTGTATTTTTGAAAAGCATAAATTAATTGGAAATGAATATATTAACATTAGATGCAGGTGGAACAAATTTTGTTTTTTCGGCAATTAGTGATGGTAAGCAACATGGTGAAGTCATAAAAAAGCCAGCTTATGGTGACAACCTTGAAAAATGTTTAAATACTATACTTGATGGATTTCAGGGAATATCACAAAATTTAACAGAAAAACCTGATGCAATTAGTTTTGCTTTCCCCGGTCCTGCCGATTTTAACAGAGGAATAATTGGAGATTTGCACAACTTAACAGCATTTCGTGGAGGAGTTGCTTTAGGACCAATGCTATCAGAGAAATTTAAAACCCCCGTTTTTATTAATAATGACGGAGACTTATACGCCTATGGCGAAGCCTTATCAGGAACCTTGCCAATGATAAATGAAGAATTAAATAAGAATAAAAACCAAAAACAATACAAAAACATATTTGGAATGACCATTGGGACTGGATTTGGTGGAGGTTTCGTACATGATAAAATTTTAATAAAAGGAGATAGCATTGCGGCAGGCGAGATTTGGGTAACGTCAAATAGACAAAGTGCTGATTATAATAGTGAAGAGGGAATAAGTATAAGGGCAGTAAGATATTTTTTCTCTGAATTTGCCAAAATTGACATTCTTGATTGTCCGCAACCAAAAGAAATATTTGAAATTGGAATCGGAAAAATAACAGGCAATAAAAATGCTGCAGTTTTAGCTTATGAAAAACTCGGAAGATATATTGGGGATTCTGTAGCAAATATAATTACACTATTTGATGGAATTGTTGTTATCGGTGGGGGTATTGCCGGAGCAAAAGAATTAATAATCCCAGGAATTAAAGCTGAACTTGAAAGAGATTTCAACAAATTAGATGGCAGTAGGAATCCTAGACTAACACATAAGGTTTTTTGCCTAAATTACGAAAGTGAAATGCACGAATTTCTAAAACCCTGTCATAAAAAAATAAAAATCCCATTTTCTAAAAAAGAAATTAATTATGATTTTGAACCACGTAGTGCTTTTATGTTTTCGAATTTTGATACCAGCGAAATGATAAGTATGGGAGCCTATTATTATGCCGTAGAAAAGCTAAAATCCAAACGCAATAATCACTAACAACATCCTATTCTATGTTCCAGTAATAACATGTTGTTTGGATTTATAAAAATATTTTTCTATTTTTATCGAAAAAATATACAATATGAGACTATTACTTATCAGCAATTCAACTAATGCAGGCGAAGCCTATCTTGATTATCCAAAGTATAACATCCGCGACTTCCTTGGAAACAAACCAATAAAATGTCTGTTTATACCTTATGCAGGAGTTACAGTAAAATGGGATGATTATGAAGCGAAAGTGAAATCAAGGTTTAACGAGATCGGTCATGACATTGTTTCTATTCACCACTTTGCTGACCCGATAAAAGCAGTTGAAGAAGCAGATGCGATTGTTGTTGGAGGTGGAAATACCTGGAATTTATTGCATCATATTCATTTAAACAAACTTATTGAACCAGTAAGAAAAAAAGTTATGTCAGGAACTCCTTATATCGGCTGGAGTGCAGGTTCGAATATGGCTTGTCCGACAATTAAAACAACTAACGACATGCCAATTATTGATCCTCTAGGTTTTGATGCATTTAATCTTATTCCATTTCAGATAAATCCTCACTATCTTGATAAAAATCCTGATGGGCATGGTGGCGAAACTCGCGAAGACAGAATAAACGAATTTATGGTCGTCAATCCTGATATTTTTATTGCCGGATTACGCGAAGGGACAATGTTTGTTGTTGAAGGCGAAAAAATGAGCATGATAGGTAAAAGAAATCTTCGCCTGTTTAAATATGGAACTGAACCAAGAGAAATAAGTTCTGGGGAAGATTTTAGCTTTTTGTTGAAATAGAAGTTTTATAGATATATTGGACATGCTGATTTAGCAACAATTACTAAATTTGCGTAATAGCAAGTTCAGTAAGAAATGTTTTTATAGTTTCCTGATTAACAGGTTCATTTAGATATTCAACTTCTTCTTCGTAAGAGATATCGTCAAAATAAGTTAATTGTTGGCGAAATAATTTTTCATTGAAAGAATCTTTAAATATATTCGATGCTAATTCTGTAACTTCTTTTAATGAAAAATGATTTTTAAAAATGAAATACAAATCAACATAATCTTTCCATTTTGCTCTGCTACCTAATGCAAAAGCTTTCATTGCTGCCAAAGTTTTAAGATCTGGAATTTTGATTATTCCTTTAAAATCATCTCTTGGTTTTACTGAATATGGAAATTGAAAAAAAGTAATCTTAACCTTATTGATTATGCAATGTAGCTGAATAGAATCTTCAAAAAGAATCTGTTCAATGTCGAAATTATTCTTTTTCAATATGTTTTTTATATTTCTGTGTTTGATAATTTTAGATGTAAATAAATCATAATCCAAAGAATATCTATGGCATAAATGCAAAGCAATAGCAGTCCCGCCAACCAAATAAAAGTCTTTGCCGAATAATTTTAATAATGGCAACAGTTTTACCTGCTCCTCTTTAAGAACCTGATTTTGCATATTTGTTAAAATAGAGTGTAAAATAATGCTTTGTTTGAGGCAAATAATTTGTCCTTTTTGATTTTGTTTGAGAGAAAAATATTTTGGCAACCATATCTATCCCTGCAACATCAAATAATTGTCTGACACTGGAAATGGTTCCGTAATTCAAAATTGCCTCAACTAAAGATTCCAGCTTTAAATCCTTCTTTTTCGATTCGGGAACCCACCAGAAGAGAATTGAATTTTCAATGATTAGTTCTTGTAACTTATCTTTATCTATTTTGACATTTTCCATAAAAACCCATTCTATTTGCAAATTTAAACAAAATTTATTAGTTTTCAAATATATTGATATGAGTATATAATTTGCCCTAATATATATTTTCGCTTATCTTTGTAAAAAAAATAACATGGAAAATTCTAAAAGACAGACTCAGGTTGGTGGATTGATACAGAAAGAGTTAGCTTTAATTATACAGAAAAAATTTAGCGGACTGGTTCCTGGTCGCCTACTTACTATTTCGGGAGTAAGAATGAGTTCTGACCTTGGTCTTGCAAAGATTTATCTTAGCATTTTCCCATCTGCTGATGCAGATAAAATCATTAAAGAAATTAATAAAAATGTATCAAAAATACGATTTGAACTAGGTAATTCTATTCGAAACGATGTTAGAAGAATCCCTGAGTTAGTCTTTTATTTAGATGATAGCCTTGATTATCTTGAAAGAATTGATAACGCCTTAAATTCATAATTTGAACTTTTCATTTTATATAGCAAAACGTTATTTGATTTCCAAGAAATCAAGAAATGCAATTAATTTCATTTCATTTATCTCAATCTTAGGCGTAGCCACAGGAACAGCAGCTCTTATAATAATACTTTCTGTTTTTAACGGTTTTGATGACTTATTAAAAAAACTATATAATTCTTTTGACCCTGATATAAAAATAGTGTCAATAGAGGGAAAGGCTTTTAATCCTGATGATAAATTTAATAAAATTTTACAATCTTCAGATTTTATTGTGGATTACTCCTACTGCCTCGAAGAAAATGCGATGCTCGAGTATGGGGAAAAACAGATTATTGCAACAATAAAAGGCGTTGACAAAAACTACCATAAGGTTAATGGAATAGATACTATGATTGTTGCCGGGGAATATAGGCTTAAAACTGATTTGGTTTCCTGTGCTATTGCAGGGCAAGGCATAGCATATAATCTGGGCTTGACAATTGATTTTGCCTTTCCTTTAAAAATATATATCCCAGGACGCACAAAAGAGCTTCAAGGTAATTTTCAGGATGCTGCAGACAACATAAACCAATGTATTGTTTACACTGCCGGAATTTTCGAGATACAACAAGAGTACGACACAAAATATGTTATATTACCCCTTAATGAAGTACAAACACTTCTTGAATATGACAACGAAA
This sequence comes from Bacteroidales bacterium, assembly GCA_028697515.1. Taxonomy (GTDB): domain Bacteria; phylum Bacteroidota; class Bacteroidia; order Bacteroidales; family ML635J-15; genus Bact-19. The sequence continues at coordinate 4,008 of JAQVEY010000190.1, forward strand.
TAAGTTCCGCAGAGCTTAAATTAAAAGCTGGTGTTAATATTAACGAAGCAGTATCTAAATTAAAAGAATCATTAGGAGAAAATTTTGATATTCTTGATCGTAACAAACAACATGAATATGCATATAAGATAATGCAATCTGAGAAGTGGGCTATTTTTATGATTTTAGTTTTCATTCTTTTAATAGCATCATTTAATGTAATAGGCTCGCTTACAATGCTTATCATTGAAAAAAAATCTGATATCCAAATTCTAAAAAGTCTTGGAGCAAACAATAAAACTATTCGCAATATTTTTTTTCTTGAAGGTTTGTTTATTTCTGCATCAGGTGCTTTACTAGGTTTGTTTATAGGTATTGTAGTTTGTTATGCACAAATAAAATTCGGTTTGGTAAAATTAGGCACAGAAGGATCTTTTATAATTGAAAACTATCCGGTACTTATGAATACTATGGATTTCATCTATGTTTTTATTACTGTAATGATAATAGGAACATTCGCGGCCTGGTATCCTGTAAGATATATCACAAAAAAATTCGCTAAAATTGAATACTAATTCATGATCAAAAGATTTCGTCCAAAAAATTTAAACGTTTTCGACAAATTTATTTACTTTTGGGTGTTGATTTATATAAGGCTTGATGTTTCAGAAACGACATAATTTCTCAATAATGACAGATGATGAACTCATCAAGCATTACAAATTACACGAAGATAAAGAATGTGTTGGAGAATTATACAAAAGATATACTGGTTTAACATTTGCTATCTGTGTTAAATATCATAAAGATTCAGAAAAAGCAAGAGAGGCAGTTCTCGAAATTTTCGAAGAATTATTAGACAAATTACTGGTTCATGATGTGCAAAATTTCAGACCTTGGTTACATACTGTTGCCAGAAATCACTGCTTATTGAGTTTCAGATCCAAAAAACATCAGGAACAGTTTATTGACAACTACGAAAAATATCAGAACGATTTTATGGAACAGGATAAGGTTATGTATCCTGAGTACATTATTAAAGAAGAAAATTATAAAGAACTTGAAAAATGTATAAATCAACTTAAACCAGAGCAACGAAATTGTATTGAATTGTTTTATTTGCAAAATAAGTCTTATGTTGAAACAGCACAAATTACAGGATATACAATGAAAGAAGTAAAAACTTTTTTGCAAAACGGTAAAAGAAATTTAAAAATACTTATGAGCGAAAAAAATGAGTAAAAAACATAACATATCAGATCATTCGGAATGTTTCGCTGAAGATATTTTGATAAAATATATCAACGATGAATTGAGCATTGAAGAATCAGATGCTGTGGAGAAACATCTTTCTGGCTGCGAAATTTGTTCTGATTTTGTTGATGGAGTTTTAATGCTTGAATCAACTGAAAGCTTTTTAACTGCAAAAGAAGATTTAAATCAGGCTATTACATCAAACATAAACAAAACTTCAA
>JAQVEY010000191.1 GCA_028697515.1 Bacteroidales bacterium
CTCCCAAAACAGAGAATCTTTTTTATGAGCATTATCTCTGACAATTAAATCTAGCTGATTAAATTCATTACGCTTATAATCGGGATTAAGACTGATATCGCTTAAATAACTTTTGCCAACACCAACCAATGGAATAGTAGTACCTTCTTCAGAAACTTGCAACATATCCAATATAATATCAGTGTTCAACTGTACTGGAAACCATTGGACAGAATCAATAAGCTCATATTTTTGTTGAATATTAATATTAAAGGCGCTCGTAGGATTATATGGCTTTGCACTTACATTTTGAACAGCATAGCCTCTGGAATTGATATGTAAAACCCCCTGAAGTCCTTCAAAATTTTTACCCTTTAAAGGTCTGTACGAAATAATAAAAATAGTATCGGCAGATTCGTTATACATCGTATCCTCAATCTGAAAAAAGTATTTTGAGGTACTTCCTCTGCTTATAGGACTAAGATATTTTTTATCCATCAAGCTAATAAAATCTTTGTAAAAAGAAAAAGATTGAAATTGTGTTGTAAGCAGAGTAAACCCTGGGTTTTGCAAACCCGACATTCTGTGTGCCAAAACCTCTTCTTTATTATTATCAGGATGTTTGAATCGTCTTTCTGTAACTGATTCAGTAATAAAAATATGCTGCGAGTCAAAAAATTCTCTCATTGATTGCTTTTCGGAAGCCGTGTCTGAATCCTGTAAATCTGCATTACCAATAGAATCAGTTTCTTCGGGTAGCATACTCATATCAATAGTAAAATACATTTTGTTATATGAAATATAAGAAAATGATCTCATTTTTTCGGGGTTATTATTGTCTGCATTTGATATTACTTCGTTTATTATTCTATGAGCTGGGTTAACACCTGGCAAAACTGTTACTTCCTCAAGATAGAATGCATTCGCTTCAAGAGCTATTTCAATATAGTTTTTACCAATAAATTCGTCCTTTGCAATAATTTTTGTATTGTATCCAAGATAAGAGATATTTAAAAATTCGATTTTATCATAAGACTCAATAGTAAAATATCCATCAAGATCGGTTGTTGTTCCCAGATTCTTTGAATTATACACAATATTAACGAATGCAAGAGGTTCCGATGTTTTTGCATCTGTTATTCTACCGGCAAATTTAGTTTGTGAAAAAAGCTGTATTCCTAAAGATACAAACAAAAATATAAGTAAGAGTTTTAATTTTACCATTATTCGTACATGCCGGTTTTTAATCTTATAATTTCTTGATCTGTAAGAAATCTCCAACGACCACGTGGAAGATTAAGTTTTGTTAAACCTGCAAAATAAACTCTGTCTAATCTTTTTACATTATATCCGAAATGCTCCATAATTCTTCTTACGATTCTATTACGTCCCGAATGTAATTCAATGCCAACCTCTGTTTTAAGGTTATCAACATAATTAATTGAATCAACAACAATAGGTCCATCATCCAATTCAATCCCTTTTGCAATTTCATCAAAATGTTCGCGAACAATTGGCTTGTCAACCTCTACATGATATATCTTCTTTTTATTATTTGAAGGATGTGTTAGTTTTTTTGTTAATTCACCATCATTTGTCAGCAGTAATAAACCTGTAGTATTTCTATCAAGACGTCCAACCGGATATACCCTTTCTTCACAAGCATTTTTTATCAAATCCATAACTGTTCGCCTACCTTCTGGATCGTCTAGTGTGGTTACATAGTCTTTGGGTTTATTTAGTAATACATAGACCTTTTTTTCTGGATTAATCTTTTCATCATTGAATTTTACTTCATCACCTGGCATTACTTTAGTTCCCAACTCTGTTACGATCTTACCATTAATACTAACCAATCCAGTAGTAATAAATGTGTCGGCTTCTCTCCTTGAACAAATTCCGGCATTTGCAATATACTTATTCAAACGTATCCCTTCTTGTAATTTATTCCCTGATTTCTGCGTTTTCTTTGATATTAATTTAACATTTCTATCTAATTTCTTAAACTTTAGAGATTTTGTTTCAATACCCCGTATTTCATCAGCATTGAATTCAGCTTTGTCTGATTTCGTTTTAAGCTTCTTTACAGGTTTCGTACTTTTATCACCAGCTTTCTTCTTTTTAATATAATCAGGAGCATCATAGTATTTAGAAGCCTTGTCCAACTTTTTACCATAAGTTTTATCTTTCTTGCCAGAATCCTTTTTATTATGACTGCTAGTATCTTTTCTTTTGTCTGAACTAGTTGTTTTATGATATGATTTTTTGTCGTCTTTTTTCATTTCAATTTATTTTGCACATTTTCCTCAAAGATACGAAAAATGAAAATTTATTAAGCTGTATTCCATCTGAAAAATACTTAAATATTATTTAAAATCTATTTTGAGGCATAATTAATTAAAACTGTTTTAATTTTTGAATTTTTAACAAAATATATAACTTTGCTTTAGAAAAGATAATAATTAGAATTAAAAATTAATACCATGAAAAAGATTACCCCTTTTGTTTTAATTGTTTTGCTAGCAATAATATCTAGTGGATGTAAAAAAGTGTCAGATTCAAAAAAAGTTGCTGAACAGTTTTATTCAACCCTTGCTGAACATAACTACGAAAACATCCTACCACTATTGTCAGATGATGTTAGAGAAAAAAAATCGGATAAAAAATGGAAAGAAGTTTTCACAAAACGTGATAATTATTGGGGCAAAGTAAAGTCTTATGATAAAACTTTTTCAGAAATAAAGACTACTTCACTCGGAACGGTAGTTGAATTAAGATATAAAGTTGAAAACTCAGACGGAACGACTTACGAACTCTTACGTTTCATCGAAGAAAATGGTGAAATGAAAATAATCTTTTACAGTTATTCAGATAATCCTGATTATATTACATCTTCAACCGAAGAAGATGAAGAAGCTTTGACAATTAAATCATTTCCAACTCAGGAAAAAACGATTCAAAAATTTTATGATTTATTCAAATCAAAAGATTATGATGCTATAAATGAGCTATTTAGCGAAGATGCTAAACAGGGTGATTCTTTAGATGGTTTGAAAGATTTAATGATTGAAAAATCGGATTATTATGGGGAAATAAGTTCCATAGAAAAGTATTTTTCGGACATACTTGAATTTGATTCTGAGAATTTTTATATAATCATTTATAAATTGACTTATAAATCAGGTAAAACCAATTATGAAAAATTTGAATTCTCGTGTGATACAGAACCTGATAAGATTAATTTTTTCAGGATATCTGAGGATCCCGATACTTTATAAAGCTATTTTTAAATTTCCACAAAAATTTATTAAGCAATAAAGGCTTCCATTTCTGAAAGCCTTTATTTATATATTGGTTCTGTGCTTCGGACCCGAATTAAAAGGTCCTACTATCTTAAGTCGGATTTGAAACCCACAATGAATTTTAAGTGCTTTTTCATTACCTTCAAATTCATTGTGAGGCTAAGAAAAACCTATAATTCTTTTCAGCACTTTGTGCTTTAATAATTATATTTTTCTTACATCATTCCGCCCATACCACCCATGCCACCCATACCTGGGTTGCCCATAGGTGCTGGATTTTCTTCAGGAATATCAGCAATTACACATTCGGTTGTCAATAACATACCTGCAATACTTGCTGCATTTTCCAAAGCAATACGTGCAACCTTTGTAGGATCAATTACGCCCGAATCATAAAGATTTTCGTAAACATCTGTACGAGCATTGTATCCGAAGTCATTCTTTCCTTCTTTTACTTTCTGAACCACAACTGAACCTTCTTTACCTGAGTTTTCTACAATAAGACGCAATGGTTCTTCAAGAGCTCTTAGGACTATTGCAATTCCAATTGTTTCGTCTTCATTAGCTCCTTTAAGGTCTTTTATTGCTTCCATTGCTCTCAAATAAGCAACTCCACCACCAGGGATTATACCTTCTTCAACTGCTGCTCTAGTAGCAGAAAGAGCATCTTCATATCTGTCTTTCTTTTCTTTCATTTCAACTTCGGTTGTTGCACCAACGTAAATAACAGCAACCCCTCCTGCAAGTTTTGCCAATCTTTCCTGAAGCTTTTCACGATCATAATCACTTGTTGTGATATCCATTTGTTTTTTGATCTGAGCAACTCTGGCCTGAATTTGTTCTTTACTTCCTGCACCATCAACAATAGTTGTATTTTCTTTATCAATAACAACTTTTTCTGCTCTACCTAGTTGAGTTATATTTGCATTTTCAAGTTTCAAACCTTTTTCTTCTGTAATTACTTCACCACCTGTTAATATTGCTATATCCTGAAGCATTTCTTTTCTTCTGTCACCAAAACCTGGAGCTTTAACAGCAGCGATTTTTAATGTGCCTCTTAAACGATTAACAACTAAAGTAGCCAAAGCTTCGCCCTCAACTTCTTCAGAAATAATCAACAATGGTCTACCTTCTTGTGCAACAGGTTCTAAAACAGGCATTAAATCTTTCATTGATGATATTTTCTTATCAGTAATGAGAATATATGGTGAGTCTAGGACTGCCTCCATTTTTTCAGCATCAGTAATAAAATAAGGAGATATATAACCTCTGTCAAACTGCATACCTTCAACAACTTTCACTTCTGTTGCTGTTCCTTTTGCCTCTTCGATAGTTATGACACCTTCTTTTTTTACTTTTTCCATTGCTAGAGCAATGTCTTTTCCAATCTGAACTTCATTATTAGCTGAAATCATTGCAACTTGTTCAATTTTGCTAATATCATTGCCAACATTTTTGCTCATTTTTTTTAATTCTTCGACAACCTGAATAACAGCCTTATCAATTCCTCGTTTTAAATCCATTGGATTTGCACCAGCTGTAACATTCTTCAAACCAACGCTAACGATAGATTGAGCCAAAACCGTTGCTGTAGTAGTACCGTCACCAGCATCATCGTTTGTTTTAGAAGCAACTTCCTTAACCATTTGAGCACCCATATTCATAAATGGATCTTTAAGTTCAATTTCTTTCGCTACTGTTACCCCATCCTTGGTTATTTGAGGAGATCCAAACTTTTTGTCAATTACGACATTTCTTCCTTTTGGACCTAATGTTACCTTTACTGCATCTGCAAGAGCATCGACACCTTTTTTAAGTAAATCTCTTGATTCTATATTAAATTTAATTTCTTTAGCCATAATACTTATTTTTTATTTTTTACAATTACTCTTCAACCACTAACAAGATATCAGTCTGATTCATAATGAGATAATCAGAATTATCAATTTTAATTTCAGTACCACTGTATTTTCCATATAATACAATATCGCCTACTTTTACTTCCATTTTCTCATCCTTTTTTGGATTGCCAACAGCTACAATCTTACCACGTTGTGGTTTTTCCTGAGCAGAATCCGGTATAATAATACCACTAGATGTTTTTTGTTCAGCAGCCTGAGGCTGTATCAGTACTTTACCTGACATTGGTCTTCCAATATTTGCCATAATCA
>JAQVEY010000192.1 GCA_028697515.1 Bacteroidales bacterium
AGAAAAAACTCGTGAATGTGGAAAAAAAGAAGAAGGGGCTAAGGCTAAGGTTTTTTACTGCTTATTCTTACATTATCATGCTGTTCGTTTTTCGTAATTCGATTGTTCGTTCTTAAAATTAAAGGCTAAGGCTAAGGCTGAGGTATTTTTACTGATGGTTCTTGCATTATCATGCTGTTCGTCCTTCGTTTGTTCTTCTGTTCGTAATTCGTTTGTTCGACTGTTCGTAATTCGTTTGTTCTTCTGTTCGTTTGTTCGTTTGTTCTTCTGTTCGTTTGTTCTTCTGTTCGTTCGTTCTTCTGTTCATAATTCTTCTGTTCGTAATTCAAAATTCAATGCAAAATCAGACTTTTGCATTGCCGGTTTTGTTATGATTTTTGCTACCACTCCCCAGCCCAATACTAAGGCAAAAATGCACGCCAAAACCACATTCACTCGTTGTGCACCACCCCGACCGGCACTCCCTTGTCCTGCCCGCAAGGCTTCCGTTTGGTCGAGGTTACAAACCTTTTAGTCCTACGGACTAAGAAAAAACTCGTGAATGTGGAAAAAAAGAAGAAGGGGCTAAGGCTAAGGTTTTTTACTGCTTATTCTTACATTATCATGCTGTTCGTTTTTCGTAATTCGATTGTTCGTTCTTAAAATTAAAGGCTGAGGCTAAAGCTGAGGCTAAGGCTAAGGCTGAGGCTAAGGCTAAGGCTAAGGTTTTTTACTGCTTATTCTTGCATTATCATGCTGTTCGTAATTCGTTTGTTCGTTTGTTCGACTGTTCGTCTGTTCGTTTGTTCGTCTGTTCTTCTGTTCGATTGTTCCTCTGTGCCGAGCCTTTGGCTCGTGCCCCGTAACCGAGGGTTATAACATCCTCGTTAAAACAAGAAATTGCTATGCATTCTTTTTTTAACGAGTCTGCTATTTAAGAAATTGAAATTATATCATCATTAATTGCAATTTCTGATTTAACGGGATTCGTTTGTTCGTTCTTAAAATTAAAGGCTGAGGCTAAGGCGAAGGCTGAGGTATTTTTTACTGATGGTCTTGCATTATCATGCTGTTCGTAATTCGTTTGTTCGATTGTTCGTTTGTTCGACTGTTCGTTTGTTCGTTTGTTCGTTTGTCCCGAGCCATAGGCTCGTGCCCCGTAACCGAGGGTTATAACATCCTCGTTAAAACAAGAAATAGCTATGCATTCTTTTTTAACGAGTCTGCTATTTTAATAAATTGAAATTATATTATCAATAATTGCAATTTCTGATTTAACGGGATTCTTCTGTTCTGACTACCAAATTTTCCTATAATCTAATCCAATCATTGTTTAAATATTCAAGAATGTTTTCCACCCTAAAAATTGAACGTTGTATAAGATTTTTTTAGATATAAAAAAACTCCGAATTTTCATTCGGAGTTTTTATTTAAGCTATTTAATTTAGATATTGTTGCCTTACACTATCAAGTAATGCTTGCTCTTCTGGAGAAACATTTCCGTCTATTGCTGCAGTTTTTGCCATCAATTTGTAAATCTTTTCACAGTCTTTACGATCTTCAGGCATTCTTAACACAAGTTGTTTGTTTACTGCCATATCAAGCATACCTTCAATTTTTGATGGTGCATAACCCCATTTCTTTGCTGTTTTCTTTGCAAAATCAATTTCTTCTGCATCAAATACTCCGTCTGCAGCTATCATAATAAGAATATTGTTGAAAGCATAATCTCTGACCTTGTACATTGAATCAAGTTTCTTAGGATTGACATTAGCAATAAACAGATTAGCATTAGCTTTAAAGTATTCCAGATAATCGTTTTGTGACATTATATCTGAGATAATCCACTCGTTTTTAGTTGAGTTAATTTGGTTACCGCAGTATGGACAGTTCAAATCTGTTGTATCAGAAATTGTGCCTCCACATGAAGGACATTGATGTGCATATACAGAGCCTTTGTTTTCACCGGAACTGATATCTTTTGACATAAATACAACTTCATTTTTGCTATATACCGCAGCATCAAGTAATTGAGCTTTACCATTATTTATAACTACTCTTTGATATGATGATTTAACGGCTAAAGCAAGGATGTTTTTATTATCTTTTTGAAGTGCACCTATTAGTGTAACATCATTAAGGAAAATCCTGTTATAAACAAAGTGACTTGAAGAACCAATTTCAACTTCAAACTTATTGTAAAATTCGTTGGTAACAAATCTTATCATCAGTTTTGGATCTTTAAGTACCCTTGCTGTTTCAATCTGTAAATATCCGTTACTAGCTTTATCTTCGATAATCTGAACAGCAAAATTTGGATCAGCATCAGATATTTCTTCAATTTTGTTTGCCAGAGTGTTGCTCATATCGTGCAAATGCGATGTTGTAACATAATCATCAGCTTGAGTGATTTCTGCAAGTACCCAGTCATATTCTCCACTGTTTGTAATTGTACCACAATACGGACATTTACTCAAATCACCCATATTTGCAGATAAGTCTCCGCCACAGTTAGGACAATTGTAAGTATGATACATATCTTTAGAAACAGCAGAGTTCTTACGTATAAACGACCAATACTCAACAAATTCTTCGAATGAAGCAGTATTCAGATTTGGATAAGTCTCGGAAACAAATTTGTCTTTTATGCTTGCATATACAGCTACATGCATTACATCAAAGATTCCATCAGTTTCAATTTTATCAATAATAATACCCTTGATCTCAAGTTTCTCTAACAAATTTCTCTGTTTCAGGATATTCATCATCTTAAACTGAGTATTAACTCTTTGATACATACCGTCAGAAATAAAACGGCGTACTTTTGAGATGTTCATTTCTGACCAAGCAGCCTGAATATCTGTAAATGCTTTGCTTACTTTAGATATAAACTCTTCCTCTTTAAAATCGGGATGAGCAATTTTGTAGGCTGCTAAACCCTTGACATCCTTTTTCTTCGGTATTGTATTTGCCGGAATTTTGTTAAGTATTGAACCTTGTTTCTTTTTTCTGGAGAAAATTATTATCCCTATTATTATTGCAGCTATAACAATCAGATTCACTGGAAATGGTAACATCATAATCAGATAGAAAATCAAAGCCCCAATGCCATCGCCTCCGCCACTGCTACTTCCTCCGCCACCACCACCACCGGCACCACCCATACGTGCAAACATGTCAGTACTGATGAAACTTACACACAAAACTACAAAGATGAAAATCAGTAAATTCTGATTCCTGACCAAAAATGAATTTAATTTTTTCATGGTACAAATATTTAATTTTGAATGTAAAACTAATTAAAAATTATAAGTTGCTGATATTAATTATTAACAATAATTAAACAAAAAGCAAAAATCTAATACTTTTGCAGATTATGAAGATTACAGAAATTTTAAAGACATTATTACCGGGTTTATTACCTTTATTGGTATTTATACTTGCAGATGAGATCTGGGGAACAGAAATTGGCTTATATGTAGCAGTCGGTTTTGGTATAATACAATTAATAGTAGTGTATTTTAAAGAAAAACGCTTCGATAAATTTGTGTTTTTCGATACTCTATTAATTGTTTTTATGGGAGTTATTTCAATTATTCTGGAGAATGACATTTTCTTTAAACTAAAACCTGGTATTATCGGATTTATTCTTGTCGGAATACTTGGTATATCTGCATTTTCTCCAAAAAATATTATGATGAAAATGTCGCAAAATTACCTCAAAGGAATAAAAATAAATAAGGAACAGGAAAAAGCAATGTTACGCAGTATTAGGATATTATTTTGGATTTTCCTTGTTCATACATTATTGGTTTTTTATTCGGCGTTCTGTATGTCAAAAGAGGCATGGGGATTTATTAGCGGAGTTTTATTTTATTTAGTGTTTGCAGGATTTTTTGTCTTTGAATTAGTTAGAAATCTAATCATAAGACGTAGGAAACCTGTAGAAGAAATTATTGCAGAAGTTGACGAAAATGGGAAAATTATCGGTAGTATGACCAGAACAGAAGCTCATGATGGTTCAAAAAGACTTCATCCTGTGATACATGTACATATTATTAATAGTAGGGGGGAAATATTATTGCAAAAAAGATGTATGGATAAACTTATTCAACCCGGGAAATGGGATACAGCCGTTGGCGGTCATATTTCTTACGGCGAAAAAATCGAAAAGGCTCTGGAAAGAGAAACAGAGGAAGAACTTGGCTTAAAAATCATTAAATTCAGTTTCATTACAAAGTATATCTGGAAATCTGAAATAGAATCTGAGTTGGTCTTTGTTTTTGCTTCTATGCACGATGAATTTGATTTTAAGAAAAATTCCGAAGTTGATGAAGTGAAATTCTGGGATAAAAATAAAATTCGCAAAAATTTGAACAAAAATATCTTTACTCCAAATTTCGAAATGGAATTTGTTAAGATTTTAGCTAATTTGAAGATAAATATTTAATATTTCTCTGTATTAATATTTTTTAAGTGCTTAGTTGAATTTGATATAATTCAGAATTAGCAATTGATTCCTGTGTTTTTCTTAGGTTTTAAAGCCTGTTAGAATTCAATATTTCAATTATTTGCTTAAGATGATGCGCAAAATTTCAAATAAAATGGATTAAAAAATGAAAATATTTATAAGTTTTCAATTTTTATATAAATCCATTTTAAAAGTTTTAGACTTAAAATAGTTTTCTCGATTTCTATTTGTTAATCAATTCTATTTTTTTAATTCTGAATGTATTAAAAATTTTAAAATTGATTATGGTATTTAAGTCTAATATTTTAGATACTCATATCCAATTAAAATCAATTTTAAGAGGGTAGGAGGCAGAGTTTTTTTTGCACGAATATTTTATCATAGAAAGAAAAATCGTTTAAAATATCAAGTTTTTATTTTAAAAATAAACATTAAAGAAGTTACGTCTGTAACGCATTAAATTACATATGTTATCAGTTTACAATTGTAATTAGCAGATAAATTATATAATATTGCACTAAAAAATTACATATGTGAATATTATAATAATTACAGATGTAATATATTTATAATCTTTGCAAAAGGCTATATATAACATAAATAATATACTATAAATCAGATAGTTATAGTATTTATATTATGTGTTAGATAAAATAAATGGTTTAACATTATAAATAAATGCTGAAAAAGTACATTTATTAAGAGTTATTGATATAATAAGTGCTTGAAAACCAATATATTATAGTATTTTATATTAAGTAATATATAAGATGAGATGGTTTTTTACTAAAAACTATTTAAAATCATTGCGTTTTGCTTTATTTTTGTCTTTATCAATCATTTAATATACTGATATAAAGCAAATAGATATATATATCTGAAGTATAATTGCAAGTATTATGCCAGAGAAATTTACTGTAATCTTGTAATTATTATACGTTACAAATGTAATGTTATAAATGTTTATAAAAAGTTACATATGTAATTATTTATAAT
>JAQVEY010000193.1 GCA_028697515.1 Bacteroidales bacterium
AAGTACCTCCCATGTCATTATCTGGTGCTACGCTATCAATTATTCCTCCATAGAAATTCCAGGTATATTGCTGCAAACTATCCTCTGCTGCTGCTATTGTAGCAGACTCGCCAAAACATTTTGGTGGAATAATTTGAATATTTGACGATGGTACTCTAGCAAAGATAACTTTCATTGTATCACTATCTGTACAACCATTGCTATTATCTTCTGTCCAGATTAGCGTAAAATATGGATTTGTTGGATTACCTGTATTTATTACATTTGAACAAACTTGCGTATTATACAAAGTTTCATCAGCATAAGTAATATTACTAACAGATGGTGTTGACCAAACTCCCTGACCAATACTTGGAATTGCGTGAAGATTGCCACAGTAACCACAGAATAAGGTATCTCCTCCTGCATTTGCATCAGGTATCTTGATAAATCTAATAGTTAATGGACCTGCAGTATCATTACAGAAACCTGGAGTAAGCCCTGGACCTGTTTCTTCAATCCAGTAAAAATCGTGATAACCGTAATTAGGTACTGTTGCCCAAGTATCCCAGGAGAATGCATCACCGTAAAAAGTTGCAGGATTGATATTATACCAATAACCACTAATCTCACTACCCGGATTCTCAGCTCTTAAATGTTCAAATGTCAAACCGCAAACTGTAGAATCCTCTAAATCTGTAAGAATATTTGCTGTTGGGATACGCCAGAAAGTTATGATAACAGAATCTTTCGAAGTACATGATAATGTTGTAGTAGTGGCCTGATTACTTTCTAGCCAGTAAAAGACTCTTTCTCCATAACTAGCAGTAACACCAGTTGTTGGATTAGTGTAATCATCATATGTTGCACCAGGTGTAGCAAGCCAAGAGCCTCCATTACCACCAGAAACTCCTTCTAATTGAGTGTACTGACCGCAAACATCTTTGTCTTCGCCTGCAAATATTACAGGATTTTCAACAAATTCAATCACAACAGTATCTGTACTGTAACATCCAGTATATAAAGAATTATTCTCTCTAAATACAAAATTCCATACTCCAACCTGACTTACCGATACTTGAGCAGTGTCATTAGTTAATGGACTTATATTAGCAGTTTGTCCTACAGGTGGATTATAAGTTGACCAAATTCCTGATGGTTCATAACCTTCATTTTCAGTGATATCGAAAAACGCTTCCAGTTGATAATTATTGCCACAAACAGCATCGTCGAGCCCAGCATTTGCAACAGGACGTTGATAAAAGGTTATCCACATGGTATCCATTGAAATACATCCATAGTTTCTCATAGCCCACAACATAGGAGCTCTAACATGTGCCGTATCTCCAAAATTACCAACTTCCTCGATACAGAATGTTGCATCAGGCTTATTTGGATTATCGTCTTCAAAAGAACCTATCAAACCTCTTGGTATCCAATATCCTTCAGCCCAACCCGAACCAGTTGTGTCTGCAGCAAAAGTCACACAAGAACCGCAGATTTCAGCCTCATCGCTTGCTCCAACGCTTGCAACAGGTTCTCTTGCAAAAACTACTTCCTGAGTTACAGATGAAAAACATTCAATTCCATTAACCTGATTTTTTTCGACCCATTCGAAAATAACAGTTTGATAATACCCAGGATAATTACCTATAGTTACCAAAACAGTATCATCATATATAGAAGGGCTAAAAATTGGTTGAGGACTTAACAAGTTCATATCAGGATCGTAAGCTGCCCAATGTCCATCTGCAGATGCAGTTGTAATTACATGAAGGTTGTATGCGTTTCCACATACGGTATCCGAATTATTCAGAACCAAAGGAGAAGGTGGTTGAATATATGTTACAAGTACCTGATCAGAGCCAGAACATGCACTATTACTTTCTTCCAATGTATATTGATAAGTACCATAAATACTAATCTGAGCCTGAGCATTTGCACTTGATTGAGGGTTAAAACTGGTTCCATTTCCAGTCCAAATCAAATCAGTACCGCTTAAACTTGGTACCCCGTTCATAATTGCAGTATTGCCACAAACAGTCATATCATCACCAGCATATGGGTTTGGAGTATCTAAAAATCCAATAACGACATCATCACTAGCTACACATTCGCCATTAACAACATTCCAAGTAAAAGTGCAAGTATTAAACGCTGTTGCCATAACAATAGCATCCGGTTGAGTATGAGATGTACCGCCAACAGCAAAGAACTCACAATCTGAAGACCAGTATCCGTACATTCCTGCGGTGGGAGTATTTGCATTTAATTGTAATACTAAACCGCAAGTGTCACGATTACTACCAGCAGAAGATATTGGGTTTTGTTGCCACATTACAGGTGTTCCTGCTGCTATTGAGAAACAGCCACTTAATGTTGCATGACCGCCACTTGGCAAACCACAAATAGCAGAAATGTAGTAAATAGTATTATAAGTAGCACCAGGAAAATTAAAACAAAATTCTGGAGTTGGACTATAAGCCAAAGGAATATTATTTCCTGTATGTATCATAAATTCAAATATGCCTGCACCACCATCAGTTTCTTGATCTCCATTATGAGTAACATCGGGTGTTGAACACTCATCCTGACATAAAATTACTGTCTGTAATGAACCCATTGTTCCGGCATACAGAGGACAGCCACAATCACGGAATCCGTTTATTTCAATACTACTACACCCATTAGGATCGGTAATAATATAGTTGTAGCTACCAGGAGAAACAATATCAATAGAATAATCTGGTGTTCCCTGAGATACTCCGTTTACCAAATATCCAGAATATGGATTACCTTCTGAACCTACGACATTCCAAGAAACTGTAAACAAAGTAGGACTTCCTGTTGGTCCACATTCTTCGAGGAAATCTAGAACCTCTATTTCATCAAATATTTCAAAAGTTTCATCATCAAAACCTGCTCCAGCACAAGGTCCGGAAATAGTATTTGTAATAGTATAAACACCTGGGCCGGCTTGCTCAGGATCGAACACTCCAGTTGTTGCATTTAGTGCCGCTGTAGAAGGTGCACAAGTTAATGTTCCAAAATCAGCAACATATATTTGAAATGGTGCAGATGACACACACATATCATCAATGGCAGTAATTGTAGGATCAAAAGTTTCGTTAAAAGTAATTGATACTGCATCATTATCAGAGCAGGCAATGTTATCAGTATTACCTAAATAATACTCTGTCCATGTAAATGTATAAGTTCCATAGATATTTACCGTGACAGTCGCATTTGGATCTCCCGCATCATCAAAAACTGCCCCGGGAGGGCCACTTGTAACAACCCATATTCCACTGTTACCGGAAGTCAATGCTGAAGCATTTAAATCATAAGTATTACTACATACACTTTGGTCAGTGCCCGCATTAACATCAGGCATGATACAGCAAGTAGGATCTGTAATAGGTTTAACTACGACAAAAATTGTAGTATCATAAGTACAACCAAAGTCGTCAGTAGCAGTAAAAGTATAATTTATATTTCCGCTCGTAAAAGGAGTTGCAGTACCAATAAAACCTGTTTCATCAACCATATCAGGACCAGACCATGCACCATCAGGAGAATTTGCTCCCTGATCATAAACATTTTCATAACCCCATGTATCTTGTGGCATAATTGACGGACTGAAGTTCAAGTCTGCTGTCCAGATATAACCATCATCTATACCCCAGTTATCATAAAACCTGATACACCATTCGCCATTGATAGGACAGCCAATTAAATCAGCAAATGTACCTAAAGGCAAATATGTACCTGCAGGTACGGATTGTGCTGACTGACATACGTCAACCATAGTTTGAGAAGCACTCATAGACCAGCAATAATCCCATCCTGTCCCCGGCACACAGTTGTCAGAATGATTAGGTAAGCCCATATATGCATTGTTACATTGCTGATATGTGTGAAGCATAGCTTCCTGATTGTTTGGACATCTTATATACATATAAAAATCGCCCATATAAGAATGCTCCATATTGATACAAACCGATTCAAGATCATTGGCAGAAGATATATTCTGCCCTGGAGCAAATGTATTAACATCAAAACAAATCAAGCCGTTATAATGGTCTTCAACACATTGCCCAACAATTTGAGTATCCACAACAGACATTTGCCAAGGATAGGTCTGAACATGTCCAGTAAAAGTAACTGTTTCGCCAGGACATATAGGTGTCGGAGCCAAAGTTGTGCCTGCAAAAGTTGGTGGTACCGACACTCGAATTCGCAAAGTAGCATCCTCCATGTTCCAGCAACCCTGAACGTCTTCTGAACGTAAGCTTAAAGAATAACCAGCAGATTCATCAAAAGTATAAGAAATACTTGTCAGTCCAAGACCACTTTGATCAACTACCAACTGATTGAACTCATCTATCATTTCCCAATGATAAGTAGTATTTGCTGATGTTTGAGTATAACCTTCGGAGCCATTATTAAAGAAATCACTTACAGCAGTGAAATCAACTACCTGCCCTGGACAAATATCCAGATACATTTCAACAGGATCAGTTATCGCTGGATTTGAATTTATATCTGAGGTATATCCCTGACAAAGAGTACTACAAATAATATTTGCAGCAAAACCCGTTGCTGTGCCGCTCGTATTTGTAGTCCATACTAAAGTAACACAGTTTACATCAGCAATAATTGTTTGCCCGTTAAGACTTGTTCCTGTTCCACTTACTAAAAGATTAGTAGTCCCCGCTCCATTCCAAATTTCCAAGATATCACCTGTAGCAAGATTGAAAGCCGTAAACTGCAACTGGATTACAGAGCCGTTGTCACTACATAACAAAACTGTATAACTTTCGTTATTGCTGTATTGTCCACCCGAACCTCCCGAATCGTAAATAGTTCCAGAACATGACTCAATACTTTGGTCACTATTTAGCAGATAAGTCTGCGAGAAAACCTGATAGCTAAAAGCAATTGTTGATATCGCAATAGCTAAGAATATTCTTATCGTTTTCATAGTTTATTGGTTTTTTGAAATATTAAATCTTTTTGCTGTTTCTAAGGAAGAATAAAAACCGATTATCATACCGGAATCTCCAATTTTATAGAAAACATAACTATCATATTTTCTATCAAAAAAATACTCCGCTATATTTATTTCTTCAATATTTGTATCTTCAACTCTAACATCTGTTTTCTCCCCTGACACAGGATCTCTATAATACAGATATTCCATACCATCTGCTTTGGCTGCAATTTCTGGTCCTGCAATGAACCACGAGTTGTCAAGCTCGAAATTCAAAATCTCCAGAGTAGATGGAGAATTTTGTCTTAAATGTTCTAGATATTCCGAATCATAAGCTTTTTCAAGACGTGGATCCGCTTGCAATAAAGTCTGTGCCTGCAATAAAGTCGTCACAGCACAAATTAAGGTTAAAAGCATCAGGCTCTTTAAAACTGTTCTTT
>JAQVEY010000194.1 GCA_028697515.1 Bacteroidales bacterium
CAATAAATCTTCTTCATTACCTGATACAAAATGCTCTTCATAATTTTGCCAATAATTACCTATTCCTATATTTATTTCAGATGTAATATTATTATAAATGAAGAATTGTCTGCCAATTAAAAAACCAAATTCATTTCCATATTTTGATATGTCAACTGTCCTGGAATACTCATTTTTAAAAGTTCTCATTTCAAAATTCTTAATGAGGGCAGAATTATATCTATATAAACCTGCTATGTACCATGCATTCGGAGCTGTTTCTTTTGATGAAAAATAAAACTTAGTTTGTAGTCCAATTGTAAGACCTTGACTCCTATAATAGTTTCCAAAGTTCCATTCTTCTCCTGAACTAGCCCATGTCCTTCTTCTCCATATAAATTCTGTTCCTATTGAAAATCTATTTGTTAAATATTTCTCAATTATTATATTTGGATTTAGCCCTATCGCATCTTGTAAAATTTGTGTTTTAACAATAATATCATCAAATAAAACGGCTTGAGGTTTTCTCTTCATGGTTTCCACATCTTGACCAAATCTTTTACTTATGGTAATTCCAAAATTAAATGAAATACCCTTTTTGAATACAATATCAAGTTCATTTGCTGAATATGTAACCCCTGTACTAAGATTGTAGTTGAAATTTCTTTTAGTTAAATATGAAATACCTAATGGCAGTGAAAACATTGGATAACCTTGATAATCTAAACTACCATATAGCCCCGTATTCAAATTTAATCTATATTTTCGCGGATTAGTAATATAGTACTCTACTCCCATACCAAAAGAATTAGAACCAATTCCCATTTCCATGGAAAATCTATCTGTTAACATTTGACCATAAGAAATCCCTAATGGCCTCGCTGGAGCCCCATTAATTCTGATTGAAATAATATGTGTTTTTATAGGATTCGTTGTTGGTTGAGCATTCAAAACACAGGATGCAAATAGAATAAAAGAAACTACAAGTTTAATTTTGACATTTTTATTAATTTGTTTATTTACAGTATAATAATAATCCATTCTTTAATTTTGCTGCTAACTATTTTATAACCATTACCTTTGCTAAACTTTTCACTAAATCTCATATTTTAAAACACAGTCCAATAAATTATTTTTTAATTGCCATTTCCATTGGCAAATATTTAATCCCGTTTTCTTCACGCATAGTGTCAGTGTCAACAAATCCCATTTTACGATAAACCGGAATTGAATATGGTGAAGCATGTACATAAAACTTTTCCAGATTAGTATCTCTTTTAATCATTTCTTTCAGAGATTCATTAAAAAGTTTTTTGGCAATGCCTTGTCCCTGATATAGTTTATCAACAAATAGCAATGAAATGAATTTATTATCTCTAATCTCAATCATTCCGGCCAATTCCGAATCCTTAAAAGCCAGCCAGATATTTGTCTGTTTAATTTGTCTTTCTGCAATTTTTGATGCTTGAATCCAGTTATAAAAGAATTCACTTCCTTCTTTACAATAATCACCAGAAACAAACTCATCGAATACCTTTTTTATTAGCTTATAAATCATTTCCTCCTGACCGGGCTGATATTTTTCTATTTTAATTGTACTCATTCTGTTTCTATTAAAACATAAGACATATAGGAACCTTTTCAACACTTTTTGTCACAATATCAAAAGCACTAATCGGTTTTCTCAATTCTATCCAAAGTTAACAATCATTTTATTAAGTATTACAAAGAAGAGTGTAGTTTTATTGAAGAACAAGTTTTTCTATTCCGATAATTTGATTATGTGAATCCAATAAATAAACATAATACATGCCTTTGCTAGTCAGCATTGATAAATTAATCTTAGTATGTTTATTTTCTAACGTAGCTGAATATATTATTTGGTTCATTGAATTAGTTATTTTTATAGAATAATCACCATTCTCATGTAAATTACTACACTCAATTGTAAAATAATCATTGGTTGGATTGGGTGAAATTAATAGTAAGGATTTCTCATATTCATCTTTAATACCTGTAAATGTTTCTACCGTAACATTGAAACTACATGTATTCTGATTACCATTAGCGTCTTCCACAGTCCATAAGACACAGGTAGTGCCCAAATTAAATACACTATTATAAAGACTGTTTGAATTATTAAAATCATTTGTAATAAACGAGCCTTCACAGTTATCATCAAACACTAATGGATCTAACTCGTTACCCTGAACAGTATAAGTTTGACTTTCATCATCAGCAATTACAGTAAAATCTGCTGGACATGTGATTGTTGGATCTACTTCATCTTCAATACAACCACCATCTGTAATAATCCAGTTATTTGGATCATTGGTTAAAATATCATGCGAAGCTGATGCAGTGCAACTATATTGACTATAACCACCAGAAAAATTGACATTTGGTTGTAAATCTAAGCTTGCCCAACCAATAAGCAATGCGTCGTAATTATCAACTGAAAGAGTTACGCCACCAAACATTAAACCCATATCAGTTACGCTGCTAACATCCCAATTGCCGATGTTATTATCAAATGAATCAGCAGATTTAAACATCGAATTCATGTTTGTTACACTACTTACATCCCAGTTTCCAATATCTTGATTAAAATCGTGAGCATATGAAAACATCGAACTCATATCTGTAACATTACCAACATTCCAGTTCGCAATGGGTTGATTAAACGCTACGGCATTAGTAAACATAGCAAACATATTATTCACATTACCGACATCCCAATCTCCAAGTTCCTGATTAAAAAAGTGTGAATCTTGAAACATTCCACTCATATTTGTAACACTGCTTACATTCCAGCTACCAATAGGCTGATCGAATACCAATGTCCCTAGAAACATCTGAAACATATCGGTTACACTACTAACGTCCCAATTGTTAATATCCTGATTGAAATATGATGTATAACTGAACATTTCACTCATATCCGTTACATTACCAACATCCCAATTTCCAATAGTCTGATTGAAGTTTGTGGCATATTTAAACATTTGACTCATGTTAGTAACATTACTTACATCCCAGTTTCCGATAGGCTGGTCAAAAGAATCAGCAAAACTAAACATTGAACTCATATCTGTAATATTACTTACATCCCAGCTACTGATATCCTGATTAAACAAATCGGCATTGTAAAACATAGAACTCAAATTAGTTACAGTAGTCGGAATCTGGTCTGGAACCTCTGTGAGATTAACGGCATTGTTGCAGGCAGTTGAAAGGTCTGTCAGCCCTATATCACCAAAATCTAAAATTCTTACAAGTCGCTCGGCAAATCCATAATTACCGTTGCCAAAATGTGTGAGTGTTCCACTTATAGATACTGTATAAATGCCATCTGTAGTATAACTATGTGTTTTATTTCCTGCAGTCGTAAACTGTTCGACATTTCCGTCACCCCAATCAACTGATACATCAACCGTTCCTGACAATGGCAGAATTATCGATGTTCCGTCAGACAAGTTTGTGTTATATTCAAGTATCATTTGCCCATTTAATGCAGATACCGATAAAACAAATAATAAGATAAAAAATAAATTACTCTTCATAAAAGATATTTAATAATGAATATTTAACCGATAATTGTGTGTACTTAACTTTCATAACTCCATTATATTTCACAAAAATTCTAAAAAAGTTTAAAAATTCAATAGTTTTCAAACACATTATTTAATTTCCAGCGTTTTCCAGATACTTTGTAACGACAAATTTAATCAAATTATCTAATGAATAATTGATTATTATAAAATATATCTACTATTTCAAAAAACGAAAATATTATGTTTCTATCTGCTCCCTTTCCACACTGCCGGAACGCCTATTTCAAGCCATTTCGGACACGGAGCATCCTTTAGATAATAATCAAAAAACTCTGACATTCTTACACTCAAATCCTTACAATTAGCACGATTTTTAAGATTATGTTCCTCACCGTTGTAATTCAGCAACCAAACCGGTTTATTAAGTCTTTTCATTGCAAGGAAAAGTTCTATTCCCTGCGACCAAGGCACAGCACCGTCTCCGTCATTATGCATCATCAAAAGAGGGGTATTGATTTTATCGGCATAAAAAACAGGGGAATTTTCAATGTATGCAGGCAGATTTTCCCACATATTTGCTCCTATCCTGCTCTGTCCTTCTTCATACTGCATCATTCTGCTATTTCCTCCTTCCATCCTCAAACCTCCGTAAGCACTTGTCATATTACTTACTGCGGCTCCTGCCATTGCACAGGCATATAAATCAGTCTGTGTCACAAGATAAGCAACCTGATATCCTCCCCAACTTTGCCCCTGCAAACCTATTTTGTCCTTATTTACAAAGCCTTTTTCAATTAGCGAATATGTACCACTAACAATTGAATTATATGCATCCTTGCCCGGACTACCAGTTTTGTATTTAATATCGGGAATGAAAACTATATATCCATTACTTGTAAATAAAGGAAAGTTTATAACCGAGCGACTTGGGGCAGGAATATAGTGTGCATACAAATGGTCGCTATATTTCTCATAAAAATAAACAAGCATCGGATATTTCATGTTAGGATCAAAATCTTCGGGTTTGTAAAGCAATCCGCTTACACTGTCTCCGTTAAAATCAAACCACGAATACAATTCTACACTTCCCCACGAATAATCCTTTTGTTGCGGATTTATTTCAGTTATCTTTAGCGAATTGTTCCAGTCTGCATTGTCTTTAACTATATATCTGTCAGGATATGTGCTAAAATCAGATTTGGAAAAACTGTAAACCTCGGCATTCTTTGCTTTAGTAATATTGCCGACACTCATATTAGCAGAAAAAATCAAATTAAGTGTTCCAGTTTCTATATCCAGAGTATAAATTGTAGCTTCCTTGCTGATTTTATTAAAACCATGCAATATAACTAGTTCATGTTCATCAATATATTCTGAATCTTTATCGGTTTTAATAAATCTTAATACAATATTATTATCCCGCCCAAATGAATTTGTAATATTTATAATCTCTCCGTCTTTACCTGCATTACAAAGCCATAAGTCATATTTATCATATAAAATTACTGCCCTATCATTCTTTAGCCAGCCTGCAATTCCGTAATTCGGAGGCAATCCCGGTTGGTCATACTCATCATTATAAAATCCTACATCTGTTAAATCTGTTATCGGGTAAGAAAGACTTCTACGCAAATCATGCATATACCAAGTTGAATCCTGCTTATCATAAATAATGGCAAATTTACCACCCGGAGACAAAGAAACAGTACCCTCAAATGCAGTTGCAAATTTCTTTTTCTCGCCATTTTCGATATTAACAAACCAGTAATCTCTAATATTAGCAGAGCTCCATTGAATTAAGTGTTCGTAAGGATAATTACTGTATGCCAGCACAGTTTCGCAATCTCCTTTTTTGCTTATTCTGACATCGTCCATCG
>JAQVEY010000195.1 GCA_028697515.1 Bacteroidales bacterium
CACAGCATTCCAGAATATACATCCAACCTTTCATTAATAATGCTTATTTTAATTTGGTGCCAGAGCTACTACTATTTACGGTGCCTGAGCTTCCACTATTTACAGTGCCTGAGCTACTACTATTTACAGTGCCTGAGCTTCCACTATTTACAGTGCCAGAGCTACTACTATTTACGGTGCCTGAGCCTGTCGAAGGCACCGTTATTTCTTTCCCTATTTTAATCATATACTCCCAAGCTTTCTCTTTGTTGTTTGGGATTTCTCCTTCGAGGATGGCCTCCTTGATTGCATTTTTTATTTCTCCAACTTGTTTGCACGGTTTTAATTTAAAATAATTCATTATTTCATCTCCGCTAATTGGTGGTTGAAAATTACGTAATGAATCTCGCTCTTCAACTTCAATAATTCTTTTGCGTATGTTTTCGAAATTTTGCAGATATTGACATACTTTTTTTTCATTTTTGGAAGTTATGTCTGCTTCACATAAAGTAAGTAGGTCGTCTATATCATCGCCTGCTTCAACAAGTAGTCTTCTTATTGCTGAATCAGTTACATCTTCTTCAACTAAAGCTATTGGTCTCATGTGCAAACCTACAATTTTTTGCACAAATTTCATCTTCTCATTAAGTGGAAGTTTAAATTTTGCAAAAATTTCTGGAATCATTTTTTCTCCAACATAATTGTGGGAATAAAAAGTCCAACCTGTACCTTCAACAAATCTTTTTGTGCGTGGTTTTGCAATATCATGAAGCAAAGCTGCCCATCTTAGCCAAAGATCATCAGTTTTGTGTGAAATATTATCCAAGACTTGAATCGTATGCATAAAATTGTCCTTATGGCTAATACTATTTTGAGTACTGATTCCGGCCAAATCATATAGCTCAGGAAAAATAATTTCAAGTAAACCCGAGTCAAATAATAATTTAAAACCAATGGATGGAGTAGGTGATAAAATAATTTTATTGAGTTCTGTATGTATTCTCTCAGCTGTTATTATTTTGATTCTTTCTTTATTTTTTTTAATTGCGTTAAAACAGTCATCATCAATTTTAAAATCAAGTTGTGAGGCAAAACGAATTGCTCTTAACATCCTTAAAGGATCGTCAGAAAAAGTAATGTCTGGATTTAATGGTGTTCTTATCAGCCTGTTTTTCAAATCTTCTAATCCGTTAAATGGATCAGATAGCTGACCATAAGTATTTTTATTAAGACTAATTGCCAATGCATTAATTGTGAAATCACGTCTTTTTTGGTCATCTTCGATGCTACCTTCTTCAACTATAGGATTGCGGCTATCGACTTGGTATGATTCTTTTCTGGCTCCAACAAATTCAATTTCTGTGTCATCATATTTAAACATCGCTGTTCCATAGGTTTTGAAAACACTTACTTTTTTTACTCCTACTTTTTTTGCTAATTGACGAGCAAATTCAATCCCACTTCCTTTGACTACAATATCTATATCCTTTTTTTCTTCTCTGAGCAGAAATTTATCTCTTACAAATCCTCCTATAACATATACTTCTATATTCGATTCGGTCGATAATTCTTCAATAATTTTAAATATTTTTGCTGTAAGAAATTTCGCTATCTTTTTATTTTTTTTCTCCACTTGAACAATTTCTAAATTATTCTGTTTTATAAAAACAATTTACAAAAATATTTAAAAGAATTTAAAAATGGCAGAACATCTAACAAAAGAAACATTTATCGAAAAGATTTTCGATTTTGAAAATGAAAAGGAGTGGAAATACAAAGGTAGTAGACCAGCAATAATTGATTTTTATGCTGATTGGTGTGGTCCGTGCAAAATGGTAGCCCCAATTATTGAAGAGCTAAGTGTGGAGTATAAAGACTTGGTGGATGTTTACAAGGTAAATACTGAAGATCAACAAGAATTGTCAGCAGTATTTGGGATACGCAGTATTCCTTCATTGTTATTTATTCCTGTTGATTCGCAGCCTCAGATGGCAGCTGGAGCATTGCCAAAAGATGGATTTGTTAAAGCATTTGAAGATGTTTTTGGGATAAAAAAGTAATGTGTCAAGGTTTTTGGTTTTAGTGTCCGGAGTTTAAATAAATGGTGCTCATTTTATCTAGACAAAGGACACTTTTTAAATTTTAATATTATTATGCTCACAGTATTGGTTTATTAACTATTTTTGTGAAAAATAGTATAAATGATTTGGATAATTAACTACCTTATTATACTTAACCGCAAGGCATTATTTATTGCCTGAAATCAGGATGGCGATATCTTCGCATGTAGTTTTCTTTTGTTTTTAATATTAATTTTAATATCATGATGGTACATTATATTAATGGTGCATTTCTAAGTTTGCACAAAATTGAAGAGATAGTAATAAATAATTATTCAATTCAGCTATCAGATGAGGTAAAAGCGAGTATTATTAAATGTCGCGAATATCTTGATAACAAAATAAAAACGCACGATAAACCCATTTATGGGATTAATACCGGCTTTGGTTCGTTGTGCAATACCTCAATTCCAGATAATGATCTCGAGAAACTTCAGGAAAATCTTGTAAAGTCTCATTCTTGCGGTATGGGTGATGAGGTTGACAGCAAAATTGTGAAACTGATGATGTTGTTAAAAATTCAGGCTTTGTCTTATGGTAAGTCAGGTATTTGTATCGAAACAGTCGAAAGATTAGTTTATTTTTATAATAATGATTTAATTCCAGTAGTATATCAATTAGGTTCTCTTGGGGCATCTGGCGATTTGGCACCACTGGCTCACATGACTTTGCCTTTAATCGGAATGGGAGAGGTTTATTACAAGGGAGAAAAACAAAAAACAAAAACTGTATTGGCTAAACTTAAATTAAATCCTCTAAATCTAAAATCCAAAGAAGGTCTTGCTCTAATGAATGGCACACAGTTTATGTTAGCTCATGCAGTTAATGCGGTTCTTAGAGCTCGTAAAATTTTAAAGAATGCAGATAAAATTGCAGCTTTGTCAATTGATGCTTATGATGGTAAAATTGACCCATTTGACGAAAATCTTCACCTAATTCGTCCCCATATGGGACAGATTGAAACTGCGAAAAATATTTGTGAATTGCTAGACGGTTCTGAACTTATTTCTCGAGATAAAAAGCATGTTCAGGATCCATATTCTTTTAGGTGTATTCCTCAAGTACACGGTGCCTCTAAAGATACCCTAAAGCATGTTGAATCCGTTGTGGAAACTGAGATGAATTCTGTTACAGACAATCCTACTATTTTTCCTGATGAGGATTTAATTTTAAGTGGTGGGAATTTTCATGGTCAGCCTCTTGCATTAGTAATGGACTTTTTAGCAATAGCTCTATCTGAAATAGCTTCTATTTCCGAAAGACGCGTTTATAGATTAATTAGTGGTGAACGTGGTTTGCCTCCATTTCTAGTTGCTATTCCAGGTTTGAACTCAGGGTTTATGATTGCACAATATGCTGCGGCATCTATCGTAAGCCAGAATAAACAGCTTTGCACTCCAGCAAGTGTTGATTCAATTTCGTCAAGTAACGAGCAAGAAGACCATGTAAGTATGGGAGCAAACGCAGCAACAAAACTTTTACGCGTTGTTGCAAATGTTGAAAGAATTTTAGCAATCGAACTTTTTGCTGCTAGTCAGGCACTTAGTTTCCGCGAGCCGCAAAAAACATCATCTAAGCTACAAAACTTTGTAACCGATTTTCGCAAATCTGTTCCTCTTGTTCAAAACGATATCGTAATGTACGAAATGTTGCATAGGGCAGAGGAGTTTGTGAAATCTGTGTAATTGTCGTAAAAATTTTAGATGACAAAATATCGTCTTAAATATAAAAATGAACCCAGTCGTCTAGAAATTGGAGTTATTCGGCACCAGGAAGATATTATATAACAATTTGCAGACAATTATAGCCAATGTTAAAAGTGCGGCGAAAAAACATTGCAATCTCATTAAATATGCGGAGAATAATTTGTATATTTGTCGCATAAATAAATTATGCAATGGTAAAATATATTTATCAATATGAAAATTGGCCAAATTTTTCTTGGGACGAAGAAGAAATTCAAGTACTCCTTGGAAAGGTAAGACACTTACAAGGAAAATTATTTGGACAAATTAATGCATTAGGGTTTTCCTTAAAAGAAGAAACAATGCTCTCTTCTTTAACTCTCGATGTATTAAAATCGTCTGAGATAGAAGGTGAAATACTCAACTATGAACAAGTTCGTTCATCAATTGCCAGAAAATTAGGCTTAGAATATGCTGGAATGGTGCATGCAGACAGATATGTTGATGGTGTAGTTGAAATGATGCTTGATGCAACTCAAAACTATTTGCGACCTCTTGACGATGAACGTTTATTCGGTTGGCACGCAGCTCTTTTTCCAACAGGCAGAAGTGGAATGTATAAGATTGAAACTGCTTGTTACCGTAGTGGAGAAATGCAAGTTGTATCTGGTCCAATTGGAAAAGAAATAGTTCATTACCAAGCTCCTTCACCAGAAAGAGTGCAACACGAAATGAATGTGTTTCTACACTGGCTTAACCATGATACCAAATGGGATTTAGTAATCAAATCGGCAATTGCACACTTCTGGTTTATTATCATTCATCCATTTGATGATGGTAATGGTCGTATAGCTAGAGCAATCTCAGATTTAATTTTAGCTCGTTCCGAGAATAGTTTTCAACGATTTTATAGTCTTTCAAATCAAATTCTACAAGAAAGAAAAGTTTATTACGAAATTTTACAAAGAGTTCAATCCTCTGATGGCAATATTACTGAATGGCTTGTTTGGTTTCTTAATTGCCTATATAGAGCAATAGAGAATACTGACGAAACAGTTAAGAAAGTCCTTCGAAAAGCTGAATTTTGGGATAATCATAAAGAAACAGTATTGAATAGTCGCCAAAGACTGATGCTCAATAAGCTTTTTGATGGCTTTGATGGAAAATTAAAAACATCAAAATGGGCTAAAATCACCAAGTGTTCACCTGATACTGCATTGAGAGATATAAAAGACCTAATTGATAAAGGTATTTTAAGACAAGAAGAATCAGGTGGTCGCAGTACAAATTATGAATTGAATGGATTATAAAACACAGGCCATAACAGCACCTATTGTGTAATGCGAAAAGCGTGGAAACTTGGACGTGAATCGCATTTCCTTTCACCGCAATTTTTTTTGATTTATCCACCATAATATGATTTTGACTTCGTCGAGCTCGTAAACTCGGTTCAATGGTGTTCTCCGAAAATAATCGGAGCAGGCTGTGATTTAAAAATTGGCTTTTTGATAAAAGTTAAAAATTATATAATTGATAATCCGAAAAATTAGGATATAAAACATAATGAATAGTGTTTTGGTAAAGGATTATAGTTTGGTGGGATAGCAATGTAATAATAGTAGAT
>JAQVEY010000196.1 GCA_028697515.1 Bacteroidales bacterium
TAAATAGTCATAAATAAACTGATAAGAATATTTAGCATGCTTATATTTTATTTATTTTGCTAAAATATTATTGTAATTTGCACTGAAAAATTGCATTGCCCATGAAAACGAAAAGTTTCAATATGTTTTTGAAGTCATTTTTTAGTAAGTCAATCAAAATAATGACCACAACTGGAACTAGCGCTTCTTTAAAATTTATCAGACTTAAACTTATCGTTGTAATACTTTTATTATCTTACGATTCATTTTGTCAAGACTGGCAATATTATGATTCTCTAAGACAGGTTTCGTTTGATTTGAAAGATATCGAAAATGCTGAGAAATATGCAGAATTGAGTATAGATACATATTCATTGTCTCATGATACTATGAATAATGATTTTGCAGATTTAGTATTTAAAAATGTCGAAATACTAATAAGTCAGGAAAAATATACAGAAGCAGAGCTATTATGTCAGAGAGAAATTGCAATCCGAAGAAAGTTATTAGATTATAAAAATGAAAACTATGCTCAATGTCTGGCAAATTTGGCTTTTATTTATAATAATACAGGAGCATATAATAAAGAAGAACCTATATTACTCGAATTGTTAGTTATTTATGAAGAGATTTTTGGAAAAATTTCCATGGATTATCTTCAAGTATTGAATGATTTAGGATATGTAAACAGATCTATTGGTAATTATAAACATGCCGAGTTTTATTATAATCAATGCGTTAGAATTGCTCAAGAGATTTATGGAAAGAATGAGATGAATTATGCAATAATAATTAGCAATTTGGCAGGAACTTATCGAAAAAGTGGAGAATATTCAAAGGCAGAACCTTTGTTGTTGGAAGCATCTGAAATAATTAGAGAATTGTATGGAAGTAATCATATCTATTACGCTACGATTCTTAATAATACTGCTCAATTATATCTCGAATTAGGACAGATAGACAGTGCCGAAAAACTTTTAGAACAAGCTCATAACATTGTAATAGCGAATTCAGAGGAAAACGATCCTATTTATTCACAATCATTAAATAATCTCGCAAGCATATATGTTATGAATTATAAATACGATGAGGCAGTAAAATTATTAGAGAAATCAGCTGAAATCCGTTTAGAAATTTATGGCGAAAATCATAATTCTTATGCAGAGACCTTAAATAGCTTTGCCACCTTATACTCCAAAAAAGGAGATCTTGAAACGGCAGAGAGGTATTATCGTGAAACGTATATGATTTTTAAAAATACCATGCAAGATAATCCTGATAAATATGCCATTTCTCTGACAAATTTGGGCGATATATATAGAGTTATGGGTAATTATGATCTATCAGAAAAATATTTACGCGAGGCAATCGATATACAATCTAGTATTATGGGAGAATCTTCTCCTGAATACATAAACTCCCGAATGGATATGTTGTTAGTTTTATATGCAACGGGAAGAATTTCAGAAGCCGAATCTGAATTAATGAATATTATTCCTTGTTTGAATCAACAATTAAAAAATCAAATTGGATTTCTGTCTGAAAATGAAATGAGTAATTATTTAAAGCGAAATCTTTTTAAATATAATTTTATACGAAACTTTTGCCTTAAGAATAAAGAAAAAAGTCCTGCACTTGTTGGGATTTTCTATGATATTGAACTTAATTTAAAAGCAATGCTATTGAATTCGGGAATACAAATGAGGCAAAGTATTCTCGACAGTAAAGATTCTATATTAATAAATCAATATGACAGATGGATTAGTTTAAGAAGTGAATTGACAGGACAATATCTTTTACATCCTGATAAACGTGATAAAAATATAGGACAAATCGAAGATGAAATTAATTCTCTTGAGAAAGGACTTGTTCGTGGCACTAAGGATTTTGTCCAAAGCATGAGCTTGTTTAATGTAGGATGGAAGGATGTTCAGTCGCAATTGGCTGAAGATGAGGTTTGTATTGAATTTG
The DNA here is from genome assembly GCA_028697515.1 of Bacteroidales bacterium. Classification (GTDB taxonomy): domain Bacteria; phylum Bacteroidota; class Bacteroidia; order Bacteroidales; family ML635J-15; genus Bact-19. The sequence continues at coordinate 1,951 of JAQVEY010000196.1, forward strand.
TTTCTTTTCCCGATTATGATGGCACAGAACTAACAGATGAAAAAAAATATGCAGCTATCATATTGAGACAGGATTTTGAATTTCCTAAGATTATTTATCTCTGTGATCAGACAAGTTTGGAAAAATTAATGAATCAAGGCTGTCTTATTAGTAATGATTCAACATCTTCTACAAATGCTGACAGAGGTGTAATACTTATGAGTAACAAACAGAACAATTTACTTTATGATGAGATTTATAAAATTGTGTGGTTACCTTTAGAAGAACTGATGAAAAATGCAGAAAGAGTATATTTGTCTCCTTCTGGTCTTTTACATAAAGTGTCATTTGCTGCTTTAAAAGATGAGCAAGGAAGGTATTTATCCGATAAATATGAAATTGTACATTTGATAAGTTCTGCTGAATTAGTTACAGGGGTAAACAAATCACAATATATTAATTCAAATGACAGAGCTTTAATATTTGGTGGCATCGATTTTAATAAAAGTAGTTCACTAACAAGTCCTGATTCGAGTGTAAATGATATTATTATTGACAATAGATTTCAGAACACTTATTGGAATTATCTTGCAGGTACAATGACTGAGGCTAATTTTATTGATAGTATTCTTAAGATTAGCAATATTAATTCGTATTTGACATACGGAGAAAATGCTACCGAAGACTTATTTAAGTCGTATTCAGGTAATTCTCCTCAAATTATACATATTGCGACACATGGTTTCTTTTTTCAAAAAGCTGAATATGAAACATATGATGAAAGTTTTAATGAGGGGCAATATCTTTTTCGACTGGCTTCGAATCCACTGTTAAGATCTGGTTTGTTATTTGCTGGGGCTAATTATTTGTGGAGAGGAGTGAAGCTACCATCAAATATCGATGATGGGATACTTACTGCTTATGAGGTGTCAAATTTAAACCTCAATAACACTAAACTCGTAGTTCTTTCCGCATGCGAAACAGGGCTGGGTGAAATCTCTGACGGAGAGGGCGTGTATGGTATGCAACGTGCATTTAAAATTGCTGGTTCCGAATATCTTATTATGAGTCTTTGGCAAGTGCCGGATAAAGAGACAGCAGAGTTTATGCAACTATTTTACAGCTATTGCCTTCAAAACAATAAAATAGGTGATGCCTTTAGAAAAGCTCAATCTGAAATGAGAGAGAAGTATGAAGATTTTTATTGGGCAGCTTTTGTTTTGGTCGAATAGTACTATTGGTATATCATTTATAAAATTGTTTCGTTAAGAGTTTGACCGCAAATTTTGAATTAATAATGTCTAGGTTTCAAAAAATTATCATAATTTGTGTAATCTACTCTTCTAAGTATTGATTTTACATCAATGCATAATAAATCAATGACTAGTAAAGCTTTGTAAATGCTGTATTTCTTATTACTCAAGATTAATTCTGTCTCCATGAGAGATTGGATTAGAAACCACTATGAACTCCAAATCTTTATTCGATATGTTTTTTATTTTGTGTTTTTCAAGAGGAACAATAGAAATTCCTTGCTTTTGTTTAAGTATGTATTCTACTCCTTCAATTTCGAAGCTGGCTTTTCCTGACAGGATATAAAAAAACTGTTGTGATTTTTCGTGATAATGTAGTTTTTCATGAGTTCCCGGTGGCATTGTTTCTTTAATAACAGACAAGTTATCTGTTTTTACAAAATGCCAGCCATCGCAATCTGTCCCCCAAATGTAATGATTAGATTTGTCGGTTTTAATGATTCTATTTATTTCCTTTATTTTCATAGTGTAGCTTTGTAATTATAAGTTTTAAAATCAGTCAAAAATAAAAAAAACTTTAAAAACATACTATAGATTTTATTGCTACTTCAGTTAAGTCAGTGTGTAGTTTTATTCTTTTAAAAACGGACTGTACATCATAATTGCATGGTTTTCTGCCAGCAATTCTTCATGTTTTTCGTTCATATCGTTTATTTCACATTTGTATATTTGGTTGTGTCTTGTGTAGCCACCCCAAAATTGTTGCTTTATTATGTGATTTCTTTCTTCGACCTTATACTTAACATAATTTTCTTTATCTGAAAAAAGTTCTCCGTTAAGATAAATGTCGTCTGTCCATAGTTTTATTTGAAAACTATCTTTTGTATTATTTTTTATTTGTAAGTCAATATAATTATATGATAATGTTGCTCCAGCTCCGAACGGGACATTCCTATTTACATCAGGAAAAACATCGAATCCATGTCTGTGCCTTTCTGTAATTGTTAAAGGACTGTGTGCGAAAATCCAAAATAGTAAATTTCCAAGTTGACATAAACCCCCACCTGTTCCTTTTTCAATTTTTCCTTGATTAAGCACTAATCCTTCAAGATAGCCCTTAAATTTTGTTGGACGACCAACCAATTTCCAAAATGAGAATGTTTCGCCCGGTTTAATTACAACATTATTTAGTTTCTTAGCAGCAAGTCTAAGGTTGGTACGCTTGTTTTCCTGTAAGTACATATCAACATCTTTTAATTTCCTTAGAATTACTGACTGATGCTCAAAAACTAAATTAGTACCTATTTCAGAATTTTGTTGTTGCGACCATTTTTCTTTTCCTAAAATCCATTTCAGTTTGCGCTTAAGAATATAGTATTCTTTGCCTAAGAGTCTTCTTAAAGTACTTCGCTGAATTGGGTTTTCGATATTAGTCATTTTTTAAGATTGTTCATGTTACGAGTTAAATTACGCAAAAATATTCAAAATTATTGCTAGATGACTTTTTGATGGTCAATGTCAGTGTTCGTTGACGGTAAATACATCGTCAATTACGGTATAAATAGAATAACATTGGTAGTCTTATAAAATTATCACGCTTTCTCCCGGATTTTCGGCTAAGTATTTTATTGGGATTGTTCCTCCAACCTGAAGTTGTTTACGAATTACAAGATCACTATTGAGATTACTTATCCTTCTCGAATGAGACTGTCCGTTTGAATCCAAATATGTATATTCAACAATTGAATATATAGGTTTGTGATTTACTAACAGTTTCCAGTTCTTATCAACGAAAGTAATAGTTCCCTGTGCGTCAATACCATTTTGCATGATATGTTTGCCTCTCTTATTCTTTTTCGATGAACTAACTATTCCCGCTACTCCGGCTATTGAAAAAATAAGGCCTAAACCAGCAAGACCGCCACCTATATAGTTTTTAACTTTATTGCCTTGCTCTTCACTAGCAAATCGATTATTAATCTTTACTCTTGCATTAGACTGAGTAACAATTACTCCAGTTCCTATCAGGACAAATCCTATAAATAAAAATATTCTTCCAAACATGATTACACTCTTTTATGGTTAAAATTAAATAGTTAATTATTTCAAAATTATAAAATATTTTGGTCAGGTTATATTTTAATATTTAAATTTTTATCAAAAAATGTTTTATTTATAGAAGTAACTATACGGCAAGTAAAAAAGGAACTCTAATTTTGAATT
>JAQVEY010000197.1 GCA_028697515.1 Bacteroidales bacterium
ATATTTGTAAGGGTTCTTACATTTGGATTATATGCCTGTAATGGAGTTAATTGTCTGCTAATCCCTGTCGGAATTGTTGAAAGTCTTTCGAATAAATAAGGTTCAACATTGTCGGAAACAGGCATATTTATTTGCATTACATTTTTGAAGTTACCATGCGACAGAGGATATTCAATAAGCAAAGATATAATAACAGTATCTGACAGTGGAGAGTTTTCTATAAGTTTATTCTTTAATTTACCATTTGACATATTACCATAAATATTGTCCAGCAACTCATCGGTTTTTCCATTATCAAGCGAGCGGGTTTATGAGCAAGGCTAAAATGGTCGAGGATTACCCAAATTATTTTTCAATTATACCATTGTTTTAGTAGTTTTGCGGCGTGAAAAATATCGTTAACAAAATATTTGGACAAAGCGAATCTGCCGAACAACTTTTTGGTCTGCTGAAACAAAAGGAAGAAAAACAGAATATTATTTTGCATGGTTTATCAGGTTCTTCAAAGGCCTTTCTTATTGCTTCTTTGTTCGGTCGTGAGAAAATGCTGACTTGCATAATTTTGCCAGACAAAGAAACCGCTTCTTATTGTTATGATGATTTGGTAAATATTCTTGGAGACGAATATATTTTGTTTTTCCCAAGTGCTTATAAAAGATCTGTCGAATATTTTAAAACCGACAAGACAAATATAGTCCTGAAAACTGAAGTTTTGGGGAAACTGAGTTCGGGCAAAAAACCATATATTGTTGTAACTTATCCGGGGGCAGTTATTGAAAAGGTTATAAAAACTCACGATTTTGTTCAAAACAGTCTTGAAATTAATGTCGGAGAAAAGCTTTCTATGGATTTTGTAATAGAAATGCTAAACGAATATCAATTTCGGCGCGAAGATTTTGTTTACGAGCCAGGCACATTTTCAATAAGAGGAAGTATTATTGATGTTTTTTCTTTTAGCAACGAACTTCCTTACAGAATTGATTTCTTTGGAGATGAAATTGAAAGTATCAGAACCTTCAGTCCCGAATCCCAGCTTTCGACACAAAAACTTAAAAAAATACAAATAATTCCCAATATACACGAACATCTCGAACAGAGTGAGAAAGTGCCATTTTTTGAATTTATTAATAAGAATTGCAAATTTTGGCTTGACCAACCGGAGATGATTTTTGATAAAATTGATAACACATACAAAGCTGCAGAACTTAGATTTTCTGAGAGTGATAATTCAAAAATTGAAGATGATGACATATGTGTATTAAAGCCGGAGGCAACGCTGTTAAATTCTCAGGCTTTTATTGATAATTTAAAACATTTTCAGCTTATTGAAATTGCTCCGCGATCTGTTTTTGATTCTGTAACAGAATTCAAATTTAACATAGAACCTCAACCTGCATTTAATAAGCAATTCGATTTGCTTGGCGAAAATCTTAAAAATAATGAGGAAAATTACTACCAAACCTTAATCTTAAGTAATAACGACAAACAATTACAGAGGTTAAGGGATATTTTTGCCGATAAGCGTCAACAAGTATCATTTACTCCGGTAAATAAAACAATTAATGAAGGATTTATTGACCACGAAAGCAGAACTTGTGTTTATACCGACCATCAGATTTTTGAGAGATATCACAGATTTCAAACCAAGAAAATCTCTCATGGCGAATCTCTTAGCATTCAAGACCTTACAGCATTGCGTCCTGGCGATTTTGTAGTTCATGTTGATAATGGTATAGGCAGATTTGGAGGTTTGCAAAAAATTGAAAACAATGGTAGAATCCAAGAAGTAGTTAGCATTCTGTATGACAGTAATGATATAATTTATGTAAACATTCATTCACTTCATAGGATAACAAAATACCGTGATAAAGATGGAGAAACTCCCAAAATCCATCGTTTAGGTTCAGGACACTGGAAAAGGCTTAAAGAAAAAACAAAGAAAAATATTCAGGATATTGCTCGTGATTTAATTATTCTTTATGCCAAAAGACGCGAACAAAAGGGCTATTCTTTTTCTGCCGATTCGTATTTACAACACGAACTAGAATCTTCTTTTATGTACGAAGACACTCCCGATCAAAGTAAAACAAACGAATTGATAAAATCTGATATGGAGTCCGATATTCCAATGGACAGATTGGTTTGCGGAGACGTGGGATTTGGGAAAACCGAATTAGCAATCCGTGCTGCATTTAAAGCTGTTAACGACAGTAAGCAGGTAGCTGTACTTGTTCCAACAACAATTCTGGCTTTACAACATTATCAAACTTTTACTGAGAGACTAGCAAAAATGCCTGTAAATATTTCATATATAAGCCGTCTGAAATCTCAAAAAGAAATAACGGAAACACTTAAAACACTTAAGGAAGGTAAACTGGATATTATTATTGGCACACATAAACTTATAAATAAAGAAGTTGCATTTAAAGATTTGGGCTTACTTATAATTGACGAAGAACAAAAATTCGGGGTTGCAATGAAAGAAAAGCTCAAGCAAATAAAGATTAATGTTGATACTCTTACACTTACTGCTACACCGATTCCAAGAACTCTGCAATTTTCACTTATGGGAGCCAGAGATTTGTCTGTTATTAACACTCCGCCACCAAACAGGCAGGCGATTATAACAGAACTTCATTCGTTTAATAACGAAATAATTAAGGAAGCAATTTATTATGAGGTAGGTAGAAACGGACAAGTATTTTTTATCAATAATCGAATACAGAACATTAACGAAATCGAAAATCTTATAAATAAACTATGCCCAGAAGTAAAGACTGTAGTTGCACATGGCCAAATGGACGGCAAACAGCTCGAAAAAATAATTCTGGAGTTCATAAGAGGAGATCATGATGTTTTGATAAGCACAGCAATTGTCGAAAATGGGGTGGATATTCCTAATGTAAACACAATAATTATAAACAATGCCAATAATTTTGGTCTCAGTGACTTGCATCAGTTAAGAGGTCGAGTTGGGAGAAGCAATAAAAAAGCTTTTTGTTATCTTCTTGCACCGGCATTGAACACACTTACTCCCGAGGCCAGAAGGCGACTTAAAGCTATCGAAGAGTTTAGCGAATTGGGAAGCGGAATGAATATAGCAATGCAAGACCTAGACATTCGAGGAGCAGGCAATATTCTTGGCAGTGAACAATCCGGATTTATTGCTGATATCGGTTTCGAAACTTATACAAAAATTCTTAACGAGGCTATCGAAGAGCTTAAGGATGGCGAATTTAAAGAATTATTTTCAAATAAATCATCTTCAGATTTGGAAACGAGAGAAAATATAAGCACTCATGACTGTCAGATAGAAACGGATATGGAAATATTAATTCCAGATTATTATATATCGAGTACTTCGGAACGAATAAAACTGTATAAGGAACTTGATAATATGACAAACCCAAACGATTTAATAAAATTTAGAGAGAATCTTCAGGATAGGTTTGGGGAAATTCCTACTGTAACCGAAAAATTGTTTGATATTGTCCAACTAAGATGGATTTCTATTGAGCTGGGCTTTCAGAAGATTATTATTAAAAACAATGTTTTCATTGCTTATTTTCCATTAAATCAAAAATCAGAATATTATTCTTCAAACAAATTTGCATCAATAATAAACTTTATTCAGAATCACCCAAACAATATGCAAATAAGAGAAATGAATGAAAAGTTGACTTTAAGAATGGCTAATGTTAACTCACTGGATAAAGTGACAGATTTGTTAATAAAAATGAGAAATTTCGCAAAAGAACTAGTAAATAATTAAATTTATTTGCATTTCCAAGTAATATGTATTATCTTTGCACCCACATTGCGGGGTAGAGCAGTTGGTAGCTCGTCGGGCTCATAACCCGGAGGCCGCTGGTTCGAGTCCAGTCCCCGCTACTAAAAAAGTCTTCAAATTTGAAGACTTTTTTTATTATTAAAAACTCTGACTAAGAATACAACCTACGCATTATATTCTAAGCTTTCAAAATCTCTCCAAAATTTACTAAACTAAATTTCATTTGCGGAAAAATCTAAACCGCATGCATCAAATTCCAATTTAATCTTTTTGTCAATCACTTCTAAAGTGCCTCCATAAACATTGCAAATACCTTGATAACCATTTGTTTCGGGTTGTATATCAATCACGTCCTCATTGGCAATACCAGTTAAAACTATATCCGGTCTTATTGAGACCTGTCCGTCTGTTAGAGTTATTGTATAAACCAAGTCTGTATCATTATAAGTTACAACCATATCGCATGGATAAGAATTTGTTCCCATGAGTAATGTAACCTCATGTGTACCTTCAACAGACCTTCTTAATTTGTCTTTTTCGCAACCGGTAAATATTACCAAGGCCAATATCATTAATACTGTGATTAAATAAACGAGTCTTTTCATAGTTTCATAAAATTAAATTAATACTACATTTTGTTCCCAGCTACAATATATTCCATCCACATTTTTTATATGTTTCCGTAATTTTAATTGATTCACGTTTTGTAATAAACTCATCCTCAACAAATAATTTATAATAATTCTGCTCAGGATTAATAATGATTTTTTTAATTTTTTTAGGTTTTTCCCAGGCAGAATCTTCAATTTCAATACCTATTGAGGGAACAATATCACAATTTGCAGTTTTTGATAAAATAGTTTTATTAAACTTTTCGTCAATAAAAACTTGATCTATTATAATTAAACTCATAAGTAAACTTTTTAAGAAAAAATAAACCGAAACAAATTTAATAAAATATCTATTTGATAAATTAAATATCTATTACATATTTTATTAATGTACATTTTCTTAATTTTGTTTGAAAGTTAAATTATGGATATAGTTTTAATATTACTGATTGCAATAGGTCTGTCAATGGATAGTCTTACTGTATCAATGGCTGCTGCTGCAACATGTAAAAGAAAAAGCAATTTTGTATTTCTTCGTTTTGCGTTTACTTTGGGATTTATACAGGCTGTCTGCACAATTGCCGGATGGGCAGCCGGAACAGAGCTTAATAAATATTTACAGATTTATGACCACTGGATAGCTTTTGGATTATTGCTGATAATAGGAGGTAAAATGATATTTGAAGGCATTAAACACAAAGACAGTGAAGAAAAACCAGAAATAAACATGAATAGTTTTTTTGTGGTAACAGGTTTGGGGATAGCTACAAGTATTGATGCGGCTGCTGTTGGACTGAGTATGTCCTTTGCGGGAATAAATATCTGGATTGCTTCCTTAATTATTTTTGCAGTCACATTCTTGTTTTCATATTTAGGACTTTATAGTGGCGATTTTATCCAAAAAAAATTAAGAAAACTGCCGGTTGAAATTATCGGAGGCTTTGTATTAATTGGAATAGGGATTAAAATATTGATAGAACACCTGATAAACGGCTGTTA
>JAQVEY010000198.1 GCA_028697515.1 Bacteroidales bacterium
AAATGCATTTACTCCTAATAGTGATGGAACAAACGATACATGGATTATAGAAAATCTTGAGCTTTTCTCCGGTGCTTATGTCTTTGTTTATAATAGATGGGGACAGGAATTATATAAAGGTCGTCCCGGTGATGAATGGGATGGAAAATATAATGGTAAATTTGTTCCTCCCGGAACATATCTGTACGTTATTGAACTCTATAATGGCACACCACCTTATACTGGAACAGTAACTGTTGTATATTAAAGAATATTATTAAATAAAAAAATCCCATTTTTGATGGGATTTTTTTATTTAATAATTTATTTTTTTTAGTACGCAAACAAAGGAAATGGCATCATCATCTCGTTTACTTCCCCACGAACTTTTATAATTGTTGCTTCATCTGTATAGTTAGCAATCACTTTGTCAATAAGTTTTACAATAGGAGACATATGTTCTTCTTTTAAACCTCTGGTTGTAATAGCAGGTGTACCAACTCTTAGTCCCGATGTCTGGAAAGGTGAACGATGATCGAAAGGAACCATGTTTTTGTTGACAGTAATATCGGCAGCAACAAGAGCATTTTCAACTTGTTTGCCGGTAATGTCAGGATACTTTGTTCTAAGGTCTATTAACATTGAATGGTTGTCTGTTCCATTACTGATAATTTTATAACCCATATCCATAAAAGCTTTTGCCATAAAAGCAGCATTCTTTTTTACCTGCGTTTGGTAAACTTTAAATTCTGGACTGAGAGCTTCCCCAAAAGCAACAGCTTTGGATGCAATTACATGCTCAAGAGGGCCACCTTGAATACCAGGAAATACAGCCGAGTTAATTACTTCAGACATCATCTTAACAACACCTTTTGGAGTTGTGATTCCCCATGGATTCTCGAAATCTTTACCAATAAGAATAATACCACCGCGAGGACCTCTTAAGGTTTTGTGAGTTGTGGAAGTTACAATATGAGCATATTTAACAGGATTTTTAAGCAAGCCTGCGGCAATTAGACCGGCAGGATGAGCCATGTCAACCATAAATATTGCACCAATTTTATCTGCTATAGTTCTCATTCTTTCGTAATCCCATTCACGACTGTATGCAGAAGCTCCTGCTACAAGTAATTTTGGCTTGTGTTCAAGTGCTGTCTTTTCCATTGCATCATAATCAACCATTCCAGTAGCTTCTGAAACCTGATAAGATATGGCTTTATATAATATTCCAGACATATTAACAGGAGAACCGTGCGAGAGATGACCACCATGAGCAAGATCCAATCCCATAAAAGTATCACCGGGTTTAAGACAGCTGAAAAATACTGCCATATTTGCCTGAGCACCAGAATGAGGCTGTACATTTGCATACTCAGCATCATATAATTCTTTTATTCTATCAATTGCTATTTGTTCGGTCATATCAACAAACTGACAACCACCATAATATCTTTTGCCGGGGTAACCTTCTGCATATTTATTTGTCATAACTGAACCCATGGCTTCCAAAACCTGTGGACTTACAAAATTTTCCGAAGCTATAAGTTCAATACCATGCATTTGCCTTTCTCTTTCTTTCTGAATAATTTCAAATACTTGTTCGTCGCGTTTCATAATTTTTGAATTTTTTGTAAAAATACAATTTTTATCCTGAATGAAAAAACAACATTCGATATATTGTTGAGCATGTTTTATGAATAAGTAAGTTAATATTTTAGCAAGAATGAAAGTTGAGGCATTTAAATTTTCTTAATTTTGTAAAAAACAATAAATATGCATTATCTAAATTTTGAAATACTTGAATCATTCAGTATCGAAGCGCTTAAAAAAGCAGGAGTACCAGAATCGGATGCTACAATAATTGCGGATGTTTTAATTGAAGCAGATAAACTTGGTATTGACTCACATGGAATAAACAGACTAAAACCAATTTATCTTGACAGAATAAAAGACCGTATTTTAAATCCGATTACTAAAGTAGATATTATTCGCGAAAGCCCGACAACTGCAGTTCTTGATGCAAATAATGGGATGGGTCATGTAGTTTCGAAACAGGCAATGCAAATGTGTATTGACAAGGCAAAAACTTATGGGATGGGAATGGTTGCTGTTCGAAATAGTTCTCATTATGGGATTGCAGGTTACTATGGCTTGATGGCAGCAAAAGAGAATATGATTGGTATTACAGGTACTAATGCACGACCTTCTATTGCACCTACTTTTGGAGTAGAAAATATGCTTGGAACAAATCCACTGACATTTGTGATGCCTACTGACGAAGATTTTCCTTTCTTCTTAGATTGTGCTACTTCTGTTAGTCAGCGAGGAAAGTTTGAGTTTTATGCAAAAAACGGAAAAGATTTGCCAAAAGGTTGGGTAATTGATAAAGACGGAAACTCAAAAACTGATGCTATTCAGGTTTTACAGGATCTTGTAAATGGGGATGCTGCCCTAACACCTCTTGGAGGGATTGGTGAAGAAACTGCCGGTTATAAGGGATACGGATATGCTACTGTTGTCGAAATTCTCTCAGCAGCATTGCAAGGAGGTGGATTTATGAAAGCATTGCTGGGTTTTGAGAACGGTAAAAAAGTTCCTTATCGATTAGGCCATTTTTTTATTGCAATAAACATAGATTGTTTTATAGATCCTGCTGATTTTAAGAAAACTACAGGGGATATACTCAGAGAATTAAGAAGTTCTAAAAAAATGCCTGGGCACGATAGAATTTTTACTGCAGGTGAAAAAGAGTATATTACATATAAAGAAAGAGAGAAATCGGGTGTTCCAATTAATGATGCACTTTGGAATGAGATGAAAGATATTACTTTAGAATATAAACTTGAGAAATTTTATAATTTATTCGAAATAATTAAATAAGTTTGTAGTTGTTATTAATTGTGTCACAGGATGAGAATTATTGAAAACTGGTTAAGGACTTCTGACGGTAAAACTATATTTTATAATGAATTTTTACCTGACGATAACAAAGTTAATTTTGTAGTTCAGGTTTTCCATGGTATGGCAGAACATTCGGAGAGATATAGTGATTTTGCCGAATTTCTTGTGAGCAAAGGTGCTGCAGTTTATATTTCTGATCATCGCGGACATGGTCGTAATTGTCTAAAACCAGGTCAATATGGCGTTTGGCCTGAAAGAGATTCATGGTTTAGAATAATTGATGATTTAAAGATTTTAAATGATATTTCGGAGAAAACATTTCCTAATGTCCCAAATTTTATATTAGGTCATAGCATGGGTTCTTTTTTAGCAAGAACTTTCATTACAAAGTATTGCGGACTTAAAGGAGTAATTCTTACCGGTACTGGCACAAATCCTAGCTATTTGCTGAAATTTGGATATTATATAGCTTGGCTACAATGTAAATTAAGAGGTGTTTCGCGACCGGCTAAGATGCTTGACAAAATGTCTTTCGGGAGCTTTAATAAGGCTTTTGATAGTCCATATCAGTGGTTAACAAGAGATCAGGATATTGTCGATAAATATATTAAAGACCCTTATTGCGGTGGAGTATTTTCTTGTTCTTTTTATAGAAGTTTCTTTTCAGGTTTGATTTATAACAATAAAATCATTAATGCTAAAAAGATTTCAAGAGATCTTGCTTTATTGTTCTTATCTGGAATAGAGGATCCGGTTGGCAATTATAGTGTTGGTGTTAAAAAGGCCGTAGAGTTTTATAAAAGAGCAGGACTTCGAAAAATAGATTGTAAGATTTATTCTGGTGCCCGTCACGAAATTCTTAACGAGACAAATAGATCCGAAGTTTATCTAGATATTTACAATTGGATTCTTAAACAAATAAATGATGAGTAAATCTTATATTCTTGCTTTAGATCAAGGTACAACAAGTTCCAGAGCAATATTATTTGATAAAGAGTTTAATCTTAAAAGCATAGAACAAACTGAAACAAGCCAGATTTTTCCTCAACCTGGTTGGGTGGAGCAGGATGCAACTGAAATACGCGAAACTCAACTATTTGTTGCCAGAAAGTTGATTGCCAAAGCAGGAATAAATTCAGGTGAAATTGCAGGAATTGGTATTACTAACCAAAGAGAAACTACTATATTATGGGATAAGAAAACTGGTCAGCCTGTTTATAATGCAATTATATGGCAAGATAAACGTACTGCTGACTTTTGTAGTGAACTTAAAAGTACAACGATTGGAAAATATATAAGCGAAGCAACAGGATTGGTTGTGGATTCTTATTTTTCTGCGACCAAAATCCACTGGATATTAAATAATGTAGCGGGAGCAAAAGAAAAAGCTATTAAAGGTGAATTGTTGTTTGGCACTGTAGATACTTGGTTGGTTTGGAATCTTACAGGAGGCAAACTACATATAACAGATTATTCGAATGCTTCGCGTACAATGCTCTTTAATATACGTGACTTGTGTTGGGATAAGAGGATTCTAGATTATTTTGAAATCCCCCAACAAATATTACCCACAGTTGTAGAGTCTTCGACAGTTTACGGAGAAACGGGTAAAGGGATAATTGGTACAGGTACTATTCCGATATCAGGTATTGCTGGGGATCAACAAGCTTCTTTATTTGGGCAAACTTGTTTCAATCCGGGTTCGGTCAAAAATACATATGGGACAGGTTGTTTTATGCTTATGAATACTGGTGAGATGCCTGTCAAAAGCAATTCTGGTCTTGTTACAACAATAGCTTGGAAAATAGACGGGAGAGTAAATTATGCTTTAGAAGGCAGTGTCTTTATTGCCGGTGCAGCTGTCCAGTGGTTAAGAGATAAATTAAAAATTATAGAAACAGCAGCCGAAACAGAGACAATAGCATTACAAGTTTCCGATTCGGGAGGTGTTTATTTTATTCCTGCATTTGCCGGATTAGGTGCTCCATATTGGGATATGAGCGCGAGAGGTTTTATTACAGGTATTACAGGTGGAACAACTTACAAACATATAGTCAGAGCAACTCTTGAGTCGATGGCTTATCAGACAAAGGACGTGCTTAATGCAATGGAAAACGATAGTGGAATTAAAATTAAAAATCTGAATGTAGATGGAGGTGCATCTGCCAATAACTTTCTGCTGCAATTCCAAGCTGATATTCTAGGATTAGAAGTCTCACGTCCTCAAATTACCGAATCCACAGCACTTGGAGCTGCATTTCTAGCTGCTTTAGCAACAAATTTTTGCACAATGTCTCAAATCAAAGAATTTCGAAAAGTACAGAATTCATTCACTCCTAATATGAAAGTTGCTGAAAGAAAGAAACTTTATGATGGGTGGATTAACGCAATAAAAAAAGCTTAGTTCCAGCTATATCATAATAAATATATACTTACAAAATCCGAGTTACAAGGTAGTTCCTGACAATTGTTGATGATAAACATATAAATTATATCGTTATTATAAAATCTTGATTTAAT
>JAQVEY010000199.1 GCA_028697515.1 Bacteroidales bacterium
ATACCTAACAAATCGTTTAACAGAATCATATTTTCATGTCTGTATGGAGGCAGAAAATGTACTTTTCTTTTCTTTTTCAGGGTCTCTTTTAGATAATCTGAAAGCTTTGAAAAAGGAATTGTATCGAATACAAGACATTTTTGGACTATTCCTTTAACAGTTTGCTGAGGACCCATCCAAATAATATCATCAATATCAACATCGTTAGCAAAGATTATTTCTTTATTATTATCAACATCAATAATCGCTGCCATTCCAGGCAAATCGAGACCGAAAAAATACAAAAATGTCGAATCCTGACGAAAATGATAAGTATTATCCCTATAATTCATAGGGCTTTCGTTGTTACCTAAAAACAAATAAACTCCTTCACCCAAGAGTTTTCTCAAATGTTCTCTTCTTGATTTATAAACTTGTGGCTTGAACATAATTATAAAATTAAAATTAAAGCATAAAGATAAGAATTATATGAGAAAGATGTGATTTGAATTTAATATATATTTTCGTTTTTAAAAAAATGGAGAACAAAGAATCATTTATTTTGACAAAATTTCAGTAAACTGGTTATTGATTGTTTGTGCTTCAATATTAACAATAGAATCTATTGCATTTTCCTCAATGAAGATTACAGATGAATTTGAGAACAATTCTCTTTCATCACCTGAACATATTTCGTCATCAAAAAAAACATTTCCATCAAGATTTCTTAAGTTTGAAATGTCTAACCCCTTTCCATCGGAAGTTACAAGGATCACAGAATTTTTCAAATTGAGATTGGAGATTGTAAAATACACAAAACTTTTATTACATCCAGGGCATCCATTTTGTGTAATAATAATTACCATTTTGATTTCTTCAGAAATGTCAAAATTATGTTTGGTCTCAAAATAGTCTTTGATATATTCATAGTCAGATTTTATTTTTTCATTGTTGGCTTTATTACTACATGAAAATATTACTGAACTAACTATAATTAAATAACTAATCAATTTTAAAAGACACATACGTTTTTTCATATTTTTCATTATTATTTTGATTTATTTCTTCAAATGCAATTCCACTATCAGTCATTATTGCAGAAATAGGATTATACTTATTTGAATCAAATAATATTTCTCCTAATTGGTTAAAATTTCTATCTAATACAATTATTGAAAAATACTTTGGAATATAACTATGCTTTAAGAAGTCTGCATTATATTTGGTGTGGGTAACCAGCACTAAATACTTGTTGGCTTTTACGTCAAAAAATAAATTTGATATTCTACCTTTTTTAATTCTCTCATCGTTTTGATAATCCATCTGCAATTTTAAGTTGTTTTTATCAATTTTTATAGCATCATTCCCGACTTTAGTATAATTTGATTTTATTTGAATATTCTTATCAATAATCATTTTATCAATATCAATAATAAAAAGATTATCAGAATATTCAGAAAAAAATATCAGAATTCCATTAAATAAGCGATAACATGGAATTTCATCAAACAAACAATCTTCGTTGCAAATATCTGTATATAAATCATCAACGCCCATTCTTAATTTTGCATTTGCCGAAAACAAATCGGTTATAATTAAAAAATGAGGGCTATTGTATAAGCATTTATAATACATCAAAGTCCGTTCAGCATAATCCAAATTTTTATCATCAATTAGATTATAAGTTGGCCAGGATTTTAAAACAAAAAGATTGCTTTTCATACCCCATTTATGAGCATTGGACCAGAACTCATATTTATTACTTAAGCTGTCGGGTAGCAATTCGTCAATTTTTACATAAAACCAAACATCATCTTGTTTATTGATTGCTACTATTTCGTTAGTGTAAAAAGTGTTAAAAATAATAGTATCCTCTGAAACAACCGAAATCGTAAAAGGTTCGATTATAGTCCTCATAAGATTTTTAAGACTAACAGTACTGACAAAATCTCCCGATGCTGAGAATATTTTTAATTCTCTTTCTGTAGTTTGATTACAAAAATAGAAATACTCTTTACCATCTTTGCTTTCAATAAAAGTACCTGAATCATTAGGATAAAATGCAAACTTAGGGTTAAACTTTATAATCAGATTTCTCTCTACTGTAATAGTTTGGTCTGACAATTTTGGTTTATTTTCACAGGAAACCCACACACAAAAGCTAAGTAATATTAAAATTAATCTCATAAATATATATTAATAATAAAAATGCTGACATTATTACAAAACTCAAAAGTAAATTAGTAGATTCAAATTTAAGCAATAATGTCAGCTATAATATTTTTTCTTTAGAATATATATTAAATAAGTGGGTAAACTGCAATAATATTTCCGCTTAAATCTTTGAAAATCATATACCTCTGCCCTGATGCACCATTTAAGTTGCATTCAACTATTACTGTTCCATTAATAACCCCTTGTACTAAAGTTGGGTCTATATACAACTCTAATATCGCTTGATTGACAAGAAAAGCATTTTGAATATAAACCTGATTGCCTAAACCAATAACAGAAAAAATACTATTTATTGTTCTAACATGTTCTGGGAAAATAGTAATATCAACTGGGAAACAATCATCAACAATAGCATTACAACATGCGATTCCGTACCCATTGTCAGGTACAAATTTTCTCCAAGGGCCAATATCTCCTTCTTTAGTAATTAATTCTTCTTGGAGATTAATGATTTCTTCATCTCGACAATTTTCGGTAGATAATACACTTTGTTCAGTTGAATCTTCACAACTGAAACAGGCTAATAATAATATTGCCCAAGCAAAATTCAATACATTTCTTATATCTAATTAAATTTAAGTTAATAATGTATAAAGATACAACAATTTTTAATATAATTTATACATTAATTGCAATATTATATATAAATACATGAATATATGCATTAAATAAACGTTTCATTATACTTTGAAACGCTATTATTTATCAACTTTGCTATATTAACACAAAACTACAATATTCTACTATATAAATTAAAATCCCGACCACAAAAGTCATCGGGAAATAAATATTAACATAAGATATATCAAGTTGAGGTAGTTACTTTTTTACAAGTTTTTTTGAATCGATATTTTTGCCTTCATAAATCAAACACACAAAATAAACTCCGCTTTGCAAATCGTAGGCTTCGAAACTTACCTTGCCTTTACCTCCGTTAACAGTAAGTGATTTAACTTTTATTCCTGCAAAATTATATATTGCTATCTCTGCAAAACTTTCATCAGGAAGATTATAATATATTTCTGCAAAATCAATTACAGGATTTGGAACAGGAGCAGAAATTTTAAATAATTCAGGATCGCCGTCCAAAAAGTCAGAACCTATCTGTTTCGGATTTGGATATAAAGAATAAGCTGAGTTTACTATCATTAGGATAAAAATCAATATGTAAATAATTCTTTTCACACTAGCAATTTTACAAATATCATTCCCAAAAATTTCTTTCGAATCTAATATCTATTATCAAATTCATATTTATTACGCATAAAATGGAAAAAGTGTTACAGTAAAGAGATAATTTTTCACTAAAATTAAACTGGATCTACATCAATTTCGGTAATAATGCTGCCAAATTCGCTTTCGGACTTTAAGCTGACGATGGTTTCCATTATTTTTCTCTTTAGCTTTTGCGATGATAATTCTTTCTCAAATCTTAAGTGAATAGTAAAATAAAAGTAATTACTTATTTTATTTACCAATGGTTCCTGAGGACCTTTAACTCTTATTGAAAACTCGGATTTCAACGAGTCCGCGAGCACTAATGCTCCCCTATATAATCGTTTTTTATCTTTGTGTTTTAGTTTAATTATTATAAAATTCCAGAATGGTGGATAATGGAACTCTTCTCTTTCTTCTATTTGAGAATTGAATAAGGAAAGGTAATCATTTTTAACAACATATTGAATGACAGGATGACCAGGATTAAAAGTCTGGATAATTACTTTTCCCTGAGTATTTCTTCTGCCGGCTCGTCCACTAACTTGAGCCATTAACTGATATGCACGCTCAAAAGCTCTAAAATCGGGAAAATTCAACATATTGTCTGCATTTAAAATCCCCACTAAGGCTACATTTTCAAAATCAAAACCTTTAGAAACCATTTGAGTGCCAATAAGAATATCGAATTGATGATTTTCAAAACCCTTTAAGATTGCTTCATGCTTTTTTCTGGAATTTGCCGTATCGTAATCAAATCGAACAATTCTTGCTTGTGGAAATAAGATTCCCGCTTCTTCTTCAAGTCTTTCCGTACCAAGTCCTTTAAGTTTTATCTTATTGCTGTGACATGATTCGCATTTTTTTACCAAATCATATTTTTCTCCACAATAATGGCAAACAAGTTTATTTTCCCATTTATGATAAGTAAGACTTACATTGCAATTTTTACAATATGGAACCCAGCCACAATCCACACATTCTAAAGTTGGGGCATAACCTCTGCGATTTTGAAATAATATTACTTGCTGATTATTATCTATGGCCTTTACAATTTCTTCTCTGAGCAAAGGATGAAAATAGGAATTCATTATCTTTCTGCGATATGCATCTTTCATATCAGCAACTATAATTTCAGGAGTTTTAACATTACCAAATCTTTCATTTAACTCTGCTAGAGCAAATTTTCCAATAACTGCATTCTGATAAGATTCAATTGACGGTGTTGCAGATCCTAATACTATGTTTGCTTTGTGAATATTTGCTAAAACTAGCGATACATCTCTTGCATTATAACGAGGGTCAGGATCATTCTGTTTATAGCTTGATTCATGTTCCTCATCTACTATAATTAATCCAAGATTTGAAAAAGGCAAAAATACTGCAGATCGAACACCTAAAACAACTTTCAATTCATGCTTCAAAACCCTGAGATAGATTTCTGCTCTACTATCTACAGAATATTTACTATGGAAGACGCCAATCTGATTACCAAAATATTTCTGTAATCTATTAATAATCTGAGCTGTCATAGCAATTTCGGGTAAAAGATACAAAACATCTTTATCTTTATTTAAGGCTTGCTCGATCAATTTAATATAAATTTCCGTCTTTCCACTTGAGGTTACTCCATGTAATAAAACAGGCTTATTCTCAGCAAATCTATCATTTATATAATTAAACGTATTGTGCTGTATATCTGTTAATTGAAATGTTTTATCTAAATTATTTTCCGCATATGTAAAACGAGATATTTCTTTTTTTTCAATCTTTAACAATTCTTTTTTCTCTAGGGCAACTAAAACTGATTTTGAAACTCCTAATTTTTCTATAAGATATTTCGAATTACACTCATATTTGCTAAGATTATTTTCAGTGCAATAATTAACTAAAAAACTTAAAACTTCCTTTTGCCTGTTATTTCGGGAAAGTATTTCATCACATA
>JAQVEY010000200.1 GCA_028697515.1 Bacteroidales bacterium
ATCATATTTCATATAATCGTAATAATTTGAAGATTCATTCTCGTGATTACCAATAATAACCATCATTGGAATATTTCTAGACAGTGATTCATAACAATTAAAATATTCATTTTCATATTGATCTATATCAGATCCACTCGTGACAATATCTCCAACATCAATAAGCATGTTTATGTGCTCGTATATGGGGGACCCATACATTTCAATTGCAGTATTTTTTGCAGTAATAGCAACCTCTGTTGTTTTTGCAATATCAGTTCTGTTATCTCCTAAAAGAATAAATCGTAAATGCTGATTATCCTGAATTTCTGATGTGGGAGTTTTGAAATTATAGATTTCGGTTTCTTCTGTTTCGCTTATACATTTATAATAATAAACGGTTCCGGGTTCAAGTCCTGATAATTTTACTGTATGCCATTTTTTACCGCTTATATCTTCAGAAGAACCTGTTTGTGACTGTCCCAAATCTGCTGTTGTACCGTATTCAACAGTTGTAGAACCTGTCAAATCTGAATGCCAGCTAATATAAATACTTGTAGGTGTAGGCGTTTGCAAATATGGCAATATGCCTACTGGAATTGGATTGATATTATGTCCGTATCCTCCAAGAGAGGTTACTTCTGTTTGGTCAACTGTTTTGTTATAGATTGCAGCAAGTGCTACATCTATCTGAGCATCTTCACCACTATTATCAGCAAAAAAATGCACTAAATTATCCGCAGTAGAAGGATATAAACTATATTCTCCGTCAACAGAAAGAGATCCCCCGTTTAAAATTAATGCTCCGTCAAGATAAACTCTGTAAAAATTTCCTAAATCAACCGCCACAACCATTCTATACCACTCATTTGGATTAACAACATAACTTGAATAACCGGGACCATTAGTTGTTCTCCCTATTTGTCCCGAAGTATTAATAAATAACTCACCATCATTTGAATTTGAAGCATTTGCCTGGTAAAAGCAATGATATTCCGAAATGTCTGATACTCTGAAGTCGAATACCAAACTATATTCGTTAACCTCCGAACCGCCTCCGTTTCCGGCAATATCATGATAGCAGGTGTAATAGCTACCTGTTCCGATTGATACAGCACCATCCTCTCCAGTTGGTCCGGGAATCGCCGT
The DNA here is from genome assembly GCA_028697515.1 of Bacteroidales bacterium. Taxonomy (GTDB): domain Bacteria; phylum Bacteroidota; class Bacteroidia; order Bacteroidales; family ML635J-15; genus Bact-19. The sequence goes on from JAQVEY010000200.1 coordinate 1,129, forward strand.
ATTTGAACCATTTAAGGTCAGACTATTTCCCACAGAAGAAGCTGTGAGATCAGATTCGTTTTCAAATTCCCACAATCCTACAATATCCGGATGTTCGGCAGGAATTATTTGAGGTGCTTGTGCAAAAATTATTGTAGCATATATAATGCTTACGATAAACGCAAATAAATACTTAGTAAATTTCATGTCTTTATTATAATTTTTTATAAAAGTACTAATTTTTTGAGATTTGGTAAAAAATTACTCTATTTTAGCCAATAAATTGATAAATTAAATTAGCCAAATTATGAATATGTTTGCGAAAAATGATGCAAAATCAATTGAGGAGTATCTTATTGCTTTGCCGGACAACCGAAAAAAAGAAATAAACTTTCTACATGAATATATCAAAAAAACAGTTCCGGGACTAAAACCATATTTTGCTTCGAACATGATTGGTTATGGATCATTCCAATATCTTGATTCGAAAAAGAGAAAAATGGATTGGCCTATTATAGCTCTTGCAAATCAAAAGAATTATATCAGCATATATATATGCGCTATTTCTGATGGTAAATATGTTGCAGAAAAATATGAAAAGGAATTGGGCAAAGTCAGTGTTGGAAGAAGCTGCATTAGAGTGAAAAAGATTGATGATTTAAATCTCGAGACATTAACAACAGTCTTGAAAGTTAGTGAAAACAATCCGGGCCTTATAGGAGCAAAAAAAGTATGAAAAGTGATAATAAATAAGTTGTGATGATTGATTAGTAAATCTCAAAATGTATGAAGATAGGGCTTAAGTGGGTTGCTTTGATAATAATTTTGATTCTTAATATCCAGACTTTCGGACAACTGATGCTGGAGGATATTAAAATGGATCATATCAGACAAAAAAAAGTCAGAAAATATATTAGTCAAATAGAGATTGAGAAACATTTCTTTAGCGACATCCATCCTTCGTGTTACAGAGGACAGGATATGTCTTCTTTCAGTAAAAATGAAATGACGTTTTTTCTTAACGGTAATTTTGAAGACATTTGGAAGGGTTATATGGCGGCAAGTCCTTCAGATTCATGGAATGGTAGAAAAGTATCATTTGGTGTGCTATTGCAAAAATTTCCCAATAAGATTTTCTATAACAGGGATCCTATGGATGGGCTTGCAACCGGGCAGGTTTATTTCCTTAATCTAAAAGTTATGAAAGGAATTTACAACTTGCCTGTAGCTTTTGAGATTATAACTGTTGACACTATTCAGAAACTTATAGAATTCAGCTATATTGAAGGAAATAAGTCAAGCGGAATTCAACAAATTCAATTTCTTGACGCAGGTTCAAAGCAAACCAAAATTATGCACATCAGCTACTTCAAAAGCGATTCAGATTTTCGCGATAGATGGATTTATCCCCCATTTCATAAAAAAATCGTTAATGATTTTCATAGAAATATGCGAAGATTATTAAATCTTAAAACTGTAAAAAGTAAAGAATAATTCGACATCAGATTAATCTTCATTTAGTCCAAATCGTAAAGAACTCGTATATTTTTTTTGTTAAATTTTTGTAACTTTGCCTCTTAAAATTATCATCATGACTGACAAATTTAGATTCTGCAAAGTTTCTGGCGTTTTTATTTGAAATATAATAGATACTCTTTTACAACAATCATAGCTGAGATATTTGATAAATTTAAAATTAAACGGAAATCTTAATGACTAAAACCATAAATAGTTGCATTTTCCGTCAATAAGAATTATAACTTTAGAGAATTCTACTTAATGATAGAGTCGTTGATATAACAAACTATTAGGGAGAAATGGGGCATTTTAGTAAATGTTTAAAAGCATTTAAATAATTCAAAAGAGATTAAAAACATGAAGGAAAATATTATGTTTTATATACATTTATTTCTTTACAAGTTTAAAAACTTTCAAATAATTATCTCCAATTATCTTTAACAAGTAAATCCCCCGCTCTCAATCTACTCAAATGTCAGAGAGATTTTTTAGATCTTCAGTAATAATAAATTTATTTATTACAGCTCCTTTAATATCTGTTAGGACTGCAATTGAAATACCACTATGATCTGGTAAATCAATATACAACTCATCGGTAAAGGGATTGGGATATACATATCTTTGAACACTATCTTCCTTTATACTATTATAAACAAAAGGAAATATACCTGACCAATTTGCACATCCAAATTCGTTAAATACTTCAACAGAATAATCGCCCGATGAAGTGGCAGAATAATACATGTCATTAGCTCCTATTATAGGCGAGCCATTCAAGTACCATTGTATATAATAAAAACTATCACCTGAAATGAAAAGCAAATTTTCCATTACTTCAATAATTGGCACTTCAGGATTTATCCAACAAGATATAGTCGAAACAGTAGTATTTGTTTGGATAGGATTATTAAAATCAAAATAGATATAAGCAGTATTATTTATTACAGTCAATGGATTTAGTTCATCAATTGGACTAATTCTATATTTAACATATCCATTACTAAGAAGCTGATTTGCCCCACTATCCGGTAACATAATACTATCGAACCTAAAAGTCAACTGATTATTGTCTCTTAGAATATAAACAGAATGGCTGCTAGACATCAATTCAAATGTGACTCTATTTAAATCTGTTTCGATATAATCGTAGATATAAATATTTAAAGCTGTATCATTTCCTGTATTTTGGAAACGAATAATATATTCTAATTCTTGACTGGGTTCAATGAAATTATGTCCAGTTTCATCACAAGGTCTAACGATTTTATCATTTGGGTCATAAGCACATGTGAAAATATTCATAAGTGTATCAGAAAAAGCAACTATATTTTCCTCATCATCAAGCACATAAACGCTTAACACACTAGTTAGTGTATTACCAATTAACTCAATTGGTGGAGAATTTAAATAAACAGGGAAATTAATATTTCCAAAGAAATCTAAATCTTCATATGACCAATAATATTTATTATTTACAACAGAATCACAAATTTCTTCACTATACAATATAGTATATGCTGGGTCTAAATCTAATTCAATAATCCCAGAAGGCATAGTGGTTCCATAATTACTAATATTTAACCAAAAAGCAGTATAATTACCGCAAATAGATGCCCCTTCGACAATATCTACATCAAGAGAATCTATTATAAACTCAGGAAAAAAACCGAAATCACATGTGTCTGGAATATTATTTTGTGAGCCACCAATCTCTACATTATAATTTTCATAAGCTGTTGACAATCCCCAAAATTCTAGATCCTGATATTCAACCAAATAATCACCTTCATCAACAGCAAACCAAAAGTTTCCCATTTGATTAGTATAACTTGCTAGCGAGCTTGGACTTAAAGATATTTGAGAATGTAAGAACCCTTGTTCATCCTCATTTCTGACACCATCTTGATTTTCGTCAAAGAAAACATCTCCACTAATCTTTAATTGATTGAAATAGTTTTTCTGCCACAACAACTGATTTGATAAATGCTCTCCTGTAACAATATCTGCACAACCATCATTATCAATGTCACTTAAAAATAATTCTCTATAGGATTCGTCTCTGATAATGTCATTATAAGAATTACATATCTGAATTGGTAGATGTGAAAATTCATAACCAAAGTTTTCTAACCAATAAACTTCTTCGACTAATTTATATACAATATCTTTGTCTCCATCTAAATCTAAATCGCCGACTCTACAACCCAAAAAAACTTCCTCTATAGAGTAGTAATCAATTAAAACTATGTTATCAAAAGTATTATCACCATGATTATGAAACAGTTTCAAATAAAATCCGCCAGCTAAAACTATATCTAAAAAACCGTCATCATCAATATCTACAATGCTTATTGCAGTCGATGTAATATTTGAGTTTACATTGTCAATATTGTAGATTTCCGAGTAATCTCCAGACCCATTATTAATATGACAATACATATTTACTCCTGAAGCATAAACAATGATATCATTATCATCATCATTATCCATATCCGCAAATCTAAAATCATTTATATAATTATCATAAGTTATTAGTTGATTAAACTCCTGAAAGTTCCCATTACCATCATTTAATGCATAAGAGAGTGTTGTATATGTTGCGGCAAAAAGATCCAAAAACCCATCCTCATCATAATCGAAAAGTCTAATAAACACAAGTGAAGAATATGTGATATCTGTTTGTTGAAATTCACTGCCGTCCTTTATCATTACTTTAATTCCTGTTTCGGTTCTAT
>JAQVEY010000201.1 GCA_028697515.1 Bacteroidales bacterium
TGATCTTAGTTTAACAAAATAAATTCCATTCTGTAAGGCTGAAACATCCATTTCAGAATAGGCCGATAATGATAAAACTAATTTGCCAGAAGCATCATAAATATCAACAAAACTAAATTCGGTCATTGCAGAAATATGTAAAACATCTTTAGTCGGATTAGGATAAATATCAAAATCGAGGAAAGTAGTAATAGGAGAAACGAATGATATGTCAGGGTTTTTTCCAAAAACTGGTCTTATCATTAAAGCTCCTTCCATTTGTGAGGGCTGCCATTGACCGGTAACATTAAAAAATAAATGCTGATTTGCTTTTCGATTAAGGTCAAATCCACAATTTAACATGTCATCTGTAGTTTTTGTCCAACCAATATAAAATGTAGTATCGATATATACTGCTGTTTCTAAAGAATAATATATAAAGCCGTTTACTTCATCACTATATGAAGGCTTTGCTCCAACAACCTGAACTAAAGTATCACCTGGAATTCCCTCATTATCACCCCAAACAGTAAAGAAAAAATATTTGCGATTTGCTTCATCCAAAACTTGATTAAAATAAATGTAAGCTCCGTAAAGACTGTCAGCAACTAAAGGAGTAAACTGATATGCGAGGCTTGAGTATGCTGTATTCTGACCTGTAATACCATAGCCTTTCTCAGCAGTTCCATCGTCGTAGGCATAATAATTTGCGAAATTCTGATAATAACGAACAGTATCGTTCCAACGGTAAATATAACGATCTTCAGTTAAATCTGTTTTTATATAAGATTTAATCATAAACTTCGCCGAATCTTCTGAGTCAGAATTAAAAGTGTAATTCATTTCTCTAGCGAATTCCATAGTTTCGAGTGGCAATATATTTTCACTATCGTCATCCCACAAATAACCCGAATTTGTTCCATACATATCGGTTATGTGATACTGGCGATTAATATTAATGGTATCGCCCGGACCATAAGAACTTTTATATAAATATCTTATTGTGTCTGCCATCATATCAACAGAAGCCTCTTTGTAATGCCCCCATGGAACAGATTCAAAACCTACAATTAAAGATTTTGAATTACTTATAATTGCAACATCTTTAGCAAGAGTATCGGCATAATTTCTGGCAGTATCAATTTTTATGAAGTCAATATTCCAATGATCTGTATTACTTCTCCACGATGGCTCATAGTTTGTACTAATACTAGCGTAATTCAGAAAACGAAATTGAAAAGCGCTTGTTAACCACTTGTCTTCTACTATTGAAAGTAAAACTAAATTAAAAGAACTGTCACTGCTTCCACCTTCAACTCTCCAAACACTTTCCCAATCTGTGTCTGGCGACTTAAACTGAAGCACTAGAGAATCTCTATCTTCAGGGTCATTTCCCATACCTCCTGCTTGGTAATAGAAACTTAAATAAACAGAATCGACAGCATCAACATTTAGTTTTATGGGACAGGAGGTCATGTAATCAGCAATACCTGAACTCATTGAAGGCAAATGTGTATAAACTGCTCCATACTGATTTATCGCATCAAGTGTTGCAACGCCATAACTTATTGGGTCAATTGCATAATCGTTATTTATAAAAGCAAATTTATCAAGCCATTTAGTGGAATCTGGATATACAAAAGAATTTGCAAAATCGTCGAAGAATGGCAATTCCAAAGTATCAACCGTCATAGTTGCTTTAAGACTATTTTGTTTTAAGTATTCGCTACTATATTTCTGCAAAAAAGGATTACCAATATTTACAAGTACTTCCTGAGAATATAAACTTAAAATTGATGTAACTAATAATATTATTAAAACAATTCTTTTCATTATAAATTTTAATCGTTTTCTTCTTCTTCCATTTCTTCTTCAGCTTCATTTTGAGAAGCATTTAATAAGCTCTCATCTTTGGTAAGCCAAATATCTACATTATAACCTAAATTTACTTCATTTATTGTGCTGTACTGTGGAGATTGACGATAAACTTTTGCCTTAAGTGAATCATTTTTAGTTTTCACCGTATTATCATAGTTTACAGCTCCGGTATTAAGAAACAAATCAAGTAAATTATTACTTGCTTCTTTATATGTCATACCTATTAGAGATGGAACTGTGGTTGTTATATCTCTTATACCAAGTCCCAGTATTAAATCAATCGAAGAACCTTTCTTTATTTTTTCTCCAGGTTCAATGTCCCTTCCCTTGTATTGCTGTTTTATAACAACATTTACAGCAATATCGGGAACATACCTGAGATTACCGATTACAAGCCCATAAGTTTCCATCATAGAAGTTACCTGACGCAAGGTGAAACCTGTTAGCTGTGGCATTGAAATTAACTCATCTTGTCTGCTGTTAACTTTAAGATATATTTTTCTTCCTTCTTTAACCAATGATTCAGGAATAGGATTTTGTTCGACTACAGCTCCTTTTTCGTATTTGTTATCAAATACAGTATCAACTATAATATAATCAAAATCACTTTCCTCAATAAGAGTAATCGCCTCTTCTGTTTGCATGCCAATAAGATTTGGAACTGTTACCGAATCCCCATGTCTGGTATATGATTTTAGATATATGTTTAAAACCAAAAAGACAATAGCAAAAAATACTACTGCAATACCAAAATTTACTAGAAACAATTTACTTATCAGAAAACGAAAAAACTTCTTAATCATATAATAAATTTAAAGATGTAAAAATATTAAAATTTGGAGAAATGGCAATTAAAAAATAAAAAAGGCTGCAAATTGCAGCCTCATATTTTTAATAAATTACCATAACAACTCCTGTGAATGGATCCATACCATTTCGCAAATCAACTACATATTGATATGCTCCGGCTGGTACATATTTATCATTATGCCTACCGTCCCAGAATTCAGATTCTGGAGTTCCACTATACATTTGTTGACCCCAGCGGTTAAACACATATACAACTGATGCAGGATACATTTGTAAATATTCAATTTCCCATGTATCATTTATTCCGTCAGCATTAGGAGTAAAGGCATCAGGAATACCAAGACATAATACCGGATTTTCAGGCAAAAATACTCCAAGATTCTTTATACATCCATTACCATCAGTGATTGTAACATAATACTGTCCTGATATTAAACCTGATGTAATTGCCAAAGTATCTCCATTACTCCATCTAATGTCATAAGGATAAGTTCCTCCATCTATACTGACAGCTATTACACCATCATTAAATCCTTTACAGGTAACAGAATACATTTCACTTCCTACACTCAAAGCTATAGGTTCGTTAATAACGAAGTCTGCTTCTGCAGGACAATTATTGGCATCAAATAATTCAACAGAATAATTACCAGCCCTCAAAGAGTTTACTTGTTCTCCTGAAGCTATTAAGGTTCCGTATTGGAACCAATAAACAGAATATGGAGCCGTTCCACCAGTTCCTGTTGCTAATGCCATTCCATCATATCTCCCTTCACAAGATACATCGGCAGTTGTCAAATTAAGACCAACAGCCTGATCTGGCTCATCAATTACGACAAAATCTGTAATAATACAACCATTCAAATCTGTTACCTGGACATTATAAGTACCTGCATATAATGATGATATATGACTGGATGTAGATCCGTGAGACCAGTTATAAATATATGGGAATACACCTCCGCTAACTGTTACTGTTGCATCACCATTACTCCCACCACGGCACAGTACATCAGAATGTTCAATTAACATTGTCAACATTTCTGGCTGAGTAACTTCGTGACTAGCCTCACCAGAGCATCCGTAAACATCGCTTATTGAAACAGAGTACAAACCTGCACCCACACTTGACAAATTCGCACTTGTCTGCCCGGGAACAGACCATGTATAAGTAAATGGTAAGGTTCCTCCAATCATGTCTGATGACAATACTCCCGTATTATCACCATAACAATTAATTCCTTGCAGTTCAGTAATACTTACTGTACCACCGCCAAAGAAACCAACATTAGCAGTTATTATTTCAGTACAATTATTTGCATCTGTAACTGTTGCTGTATAATCTCCTGGATGTAATCCTGTAATAGGATTACCGCTCAGACCTTCTGTCCATCCAATGGAATAACCGCCAATTCCTCCGCTGATAGTAAGAGTAATCTCACCGTCGAGGTAACCACATTCTGTTGGCACAGTGGAAGCTGTAACTACTATATCAGGAGGGTCTGTTAAAGTATGACAAATCTCAAGACTACAACTTGATGCGTCCTGAATCGTAACACAATACTGTAATCCTCCCACGGCGCCAGTCAAAGGATTAAATATACTACCATTACTCCATGTATAGGTATATGGTGCTGTTCCAGTAGTAACATTAGCCGTAATCTGCCCTGAAGGAGCCTGATAACAGAGTGGATCAATGGCACTAATTGTTGCTGTTATTCCAGGATTAACAACTACAGTAGTACTTGCTGTTGCTGTACAGGCATTAGCATCTGTAACAACAACTGTATATAATCCGCCATGAGTAGTTGTGCAGTCAACTATAAGAGGATCTTCGTCTGTGTAGCTTGTTGCACCGGGACCTGTCCAATTATATGTTGCTCCAAGTACAGTCGTAGCATTTAGCTGAATATTTTCACCCTCACAATACGGGCTATCACTTGTTGCAGTTACGGGAGTAACTAAATATACTACCGCATCAGTAGTTGCACTTTCTGTACAGCCATAAGAGTCAGATACTACAACTGTATAAGTTCCGCTCATTCCAACTGTTGAACTTGGCCTATCAGGATTTTGTACTGAAGAGTTAAATCCTCCGGGACCTGACCAAGCAAAGGTTGAAGCAGGATCAGAACTGGTCGAAGTTAAAGATAAGGTTTCGCCTTCACATATAGGGCCATTGTTAGCTGCAGTTGGATTTATTGGAGGTGCACCAGTCATTACAATAGTTTCTGTATATTCACAGATACCTTCCGAATCTGTTATCGTAACTGTATAGTCTCCCTGACATAAACCGGTAAGGACATCACTGGTTGACGTAAATCCACTGGGACCACTCCAGTTAAGGAAATATGGAGCTGTTCCTCCCGAAAGATTGGTAACGCTTATCGCTCCATTACATTCGCCTCCACATCCTGCCAAGCTTGTAATATTAACATCTGCTGTTATTCCAACAACTGTAAAGTTTAACTGATTTGCAACATTAACATTTGTACACTTATCCTCGACGCTACCCGCTATTAGTGTTAAAGTATAATCACCGGATTGTGATAACAAGTCTCCAAGGTGTAATGTCCAAACGTCGTCGTACCATGTACCGGCATATGTATTTGAAGATGCAGACATACACACAACACTATATGTATCATCAACCGAATATGTACCATTA
>JAQVEY010000202.1 GCA_028697515.1 Bacteroidales bacterium
CAGACTGGACTCAGTTTGAAATTCATTCAGATCTTGAAGTTAATGACGCTACAGGAAATCCTACACTTGTAATGGTTAACATTACTACTATTGCTGCTGGACAGGCTACTGTATATCTACGTTTTAGATATATTGGAGAATGGGATTATGCTTGGATGGTTGATGATATCAGCATGTTTGAAGCTCCTGATTATGATGTAGCTTTACAACAAGCTAGAGTAAACTTCTGGCCTGAGTATATCAATTATGGTTATAGTGGATTTTATGGTCTAGTTCCACAAGAACAAATTAATGGTGTTGGTGCTCCAGTTTTCTTTACAGGTGTTATAAAGAATTACGGATCACAGACTGTTACTCCTATCTTAACTGCAAAAGTTTTTGATTCAGAATCTACCGAATTGTTCTCTGACACTGCATTATTTGCTGCTCCTATCGCTGTTGAAGAATTTGATACTGTTTCAACCAGTGGTGATGGTTTAACTTATTACTTTTTTGATCCTGCTGAAGTAGGCGAATATCATTTTACACTTGATGCTAGTATTGATGGACAAACTGATGAAAATCTCGCAAATAATAGTCTAGAATATGTTACTTGGATAACCGATAACGAATATGCTCATGATCAGGGTAATGTTAGCGGAAGCTGGAGTACTTGTAATTATACAGACGGTTGTAATGACGGTGACATTATCGGTGTAACTTATCCTTTCTTCGTTTCAACTCAATTCAACAGCATTGATTTTTATGTTTCTTCTTTGACCGAAGTTGGAACAGGTTATGTAGCTAAATTAATGATATGGGACGATGGGTCCGAAGCTTGGGCTGAAGTAGCTTCCAGCACATATTATTCTATTGATTCTGAAGAACAAGTTGGTGTAATGCATTCAGTAACAATGACCGATGCATATAATATCGAAGTTCCTGAAGGCGATTTTGTTGAAATTCTTGCAGCAGTAGAATTCTACACAAATTCAGGGGCAAACGAATGGAGATTTGGTATTGACGGTACAGTTCCTACATCAGGTTGGGAAACTTGGATGTATTTCATGGGTGATCAGTGGTATTACTATGGTGGAACTCATGTGCCAATTATTCGTATGAATGTTGGAGAACCAAATAGTGTAAATAACATTTCTACTGATACTGATGTTACTATCTATCCAAATCCTACTGATGGAATTATAACTGTTGGTAATGTAGAAGGAGCCTCAATCGAAATTATTAATATTATGGGACAGGTTGTAAAAACCGTTAACAGCTCATACGAAGTTAATAATATTGACCTTTCAAACTTTGCAAACGGAACTTATTTTGTAAAAGTTGTTAAAGGAAGTAATGTTTCTACATCAAAAATCAATCTTGTAAAATAATTTATTCAAATAACTTATAATCAAAAGAGGCTGTCAAATATATTTGACAGCCTCTTTTTTTTATGTAATTCCAAATGAAATAATCAATTATTTTTAATCTTTTCATTAATATAAGAACCTATTAAAATAATTAAAATTAAAGCTGAAATAACAACCGTCATACGAGCTAGATAATCGCCATTCTTAACATAAAAAGTCATTTTATTATTGGCATTAACATTTCCTCTTATTGCTCCTGCCTGCCACCATTCTGAGGATATAACTATATCTCCCCTTTGATTTATAATACAGCTTATCCCTGTATTTGCACTTCGGGCAATGCTACGGCGAGTTTCAACCGCTCGTAATCTCGAAAAATTCAGATGTTGTTTATAACCAGGAGTATTTCCCCACCATCCATCATTAGTTATAATAAACAAAAGTTCTGCTCCTTTTAGAACAAATTCGGAAATAAACTGTCCATAAACAGACTCATAGCAAACAGGAACGCCTACATTTATGTCTAAGATTTCATTTTTAAAGACTTCTCTTTCTTTTTGAGTCCCATGGCTCCCTGTCATTCCTCCTAGATCAAGCATTAAGTCTTTAAGAAACCAAAATAAGTTTGGATATGGCAGCATTTCAATCCCAGGCACAAGTTTACTTTTGTGATAAATATCAACATTTTTAGAGCTGTCTATTTGTAAAGACGTATTAAAAATATCAAAATAATTTCCACTATTTCCGGACTCAACTGCTGTTTCCGTTTTATCTTTTCCTCCCGGATACTTTTTTAGAGTATTTGCTCCTATAATGAATTTAGCCATTGGATTTCCCTTTAAAAAGTCCCTAATAAACATTATGTAATGATTGGTACTAATATCATTTTCCCAAACCCCGTAAGTAATAGCAGTTTCGGGAGCTATAAAATATTCAACTTCTGAGTCATTGTATTGTTCTGCAATTCTTAAAATAATTTCCAATTGAGCTTGAACCGGGATTGAAAATTTTTCATTATATGGATCTATATTAGGTTGGATCACAACAACAGCAACAGGTTTATCTACCTCCGTGTAAGTGTGATACCTAAACAAAGAATATCCAAATGGAACTAATAAGAATATTGAGAGAATTCCTACTAATTTACATATTGCCCTTTTCTCTTTTTTTTCTAATATCAATTTTAATAATTTATAAATCAAAACATTAACGATTAAAATCCAAACCGAACCACCCAAATGTCCTGTAAATTCATACCACTGAATTAAGCTTACATTATCAGCAAAAGCGTTCCCCAAAACCAACCATGGCCATGAAATTTGAGAATTCATAAACAAATATTCATATGCTACCCAGTTTGTTACAAATACCACTAAGCCAATACGAATACCTAATAGTTCGAATGTTCTGAAGCTTATAAACATAAGCCCAGACATTAAAAATGATGATATAAGAATTACTGCAATTGCGCCCGGAATTGTAGCTTTATATATCCAATATGTTGAAATAGTATTCCAAATGACGAAACTAATAAGACAGTATAAAGAAAATTCTGCTGCATTACTTATCTTCCTTACAAGGAGTTGCTTATCTAAAACAAAAAGGATAGGTACAAATGCAAAGAGAATTATCCAGCCCAAACCCAACTGAAGCCATCCTAGGCTTAAAAGAATGCCAGAAATTAAACTTAAGCTAAGTTTATCTTTTAAAACTTTCGTCATTATCTTAATCGGGGATTTTTATTAACAAGATAAACACTTCCTAAGACAACTGCTGTTGCCATGATTTGATTAAAATTAAGCCTTTCTCCGTCAATGATTCCCCAAAAAATTGCAAATACAGGAATAATATAGGTTACAGATGATGCAAACATTGCTCCTGCATTAGTTATTATATGGTTTGATAACGAAACCGCTACCGCAGATCCTAACAAACCAAGCAAAACAACACAAAAGAGATCAAAATACAATGTATTGCTTGATACAGCAAGATTAAAATCTGAGAATAACAGAATAATCCCACTTATAGGACCAATAAATAAAAATGCAAGAGATGCAATCTCAAGACCATTTAAATTTTTAAGAAATACATTTATCTGATTTATATTAAAAGAATATAATATTGTAGCTAAAACAATATATAGTGCATAATAATTCATTTGACCAAAAACAAACAGATTGTCTTTCGTTACTAGCATTGCAGCCCCAACCAATCCTAAAATCACTCCCAATACCTGAGACACTCCTGTTTTCTTTTTAAAAAAAGTAACGCCGACAATAAGAACAAATACAGGAACTAAGGAATTTAAAACCCCTGCTATATTACTATCAACTCTAGTTTGCCCCAGTGGAAAAAGCCATGAAGGTATTAAATTTCCAATCCATGCAACTATAAGAATCGGTAAAATATTCTTTTTATTTAATTTCTTTAAATTTCTAATGCTAAATGGTAATAAAAAAACAAATGCGCTCAACATTCGTATTGATGAAACCTGCCAAAAATTAAAACTCTTCAATCCTTGCTTCATTAGGATATACGATCCGCCCCAAATTAAAGCAAGGAGCAGTAAAAAAATCCAAGATTTAATATTTTTATTATTCATTAATTTTTATGGTATAAAAATTGAAAGTCAAAGCTAAATAATTTTTAGATATAAGTTATTATTTTGTAAATTTGTTTAGCGAAAGAAAAAATGAAAAAAATACTTATAATATTTGCAATAACCAGTTTCTTACTTCAAGCCGAGACCATCTCTGCACAAATATTCAAATTACCAAAATATTACCGACAGAGTTTTAATGTCGACAGCCTTGTAAAAAACACGCCTGATGGATTGATACTTTTTCCTGAAATAATTGTTTATCCACATAAAGCGGCAAAAACAAAAAGAGAAAAGAAACAGTACGAAAAACTAGTTAGAAATTTTCTAAAGGTTTATCCATACGCCCTTGAGCTTTCCAAGACCTATCGAAATATTGACGATACGCTAGCAATGTTCTCAAGCGATAAAAAAAGGGAAATGTATTTAAAAAAACGTGAGCAACAAATTATGCAACATTACAAACCTATACTATCACGTTTCACATTATCTCAAGGCGTATTACTAGTAAAATTGATGGATCGCGAAAGTGGTAGTACAGCCTACGAAATTGTTGATGAACTAAAAGGCTCTGTAACAGCATTTTTCTGGCAAAGTTTTGCTTTAATGTTTGGAAACAGTCTTAGAGCCGAATACGACAGCAACGGTGACGACAAAGAAATAGAATATCTTGTCAAAAGATATCGTGATAGAACTTTGTAAATTTAATTTCATATTTGTTTTTTCCTTTTTATTTACTATTTTTGAGAAAACCAATATGAAAAACAATGCTTGTAAAAAACCAAAAATGTTATGTTTGCGGTGCAAATAAGATAACAAAATCAAAATCAATGTATGTGTATTGTGATTACTGCGGCTCGTGGATGGGGTACGACATGCAGGCTGCTTGGCAGGAAAGTATGGATGTCTGGCAAAATAATTCAGGCAACTCACAACTTAAACAAAATTACATCAATCTGGGTACTAAATTAGCCGAAGCAAGAAAAACTCATAACAAAGAATTATTTATTGAGACACAATTGCAAATGCACAAAACTGAGTTTGAGCTTTATCCAGAAAGGTTTGGGCCCAAGAGCAAGCAAAAAGCTTTCAGAGATAAATATTTGCAGTATTATTCTGATTTATATAATGAAACTATAAATGACGAATATTTCACAAGAATCGAAAAATATTCTCAGATTGATGCTTCAAAATTGAAATATACAGTTGAAAACGGAAGGTTAAAGTATGAGATTAACGATGATTTTTTTAAATTTTTTGATGAGAATCTAAATATTATAAAAGAAGGCTTTGAAAACTGGGACTCTTTAGATTCGTTAAAAAATCATCCAGAGGGGGAAGTTATAAGAAATAAAGATT
>JAQVEY010000203.1 GCA_028697515.1 Bacteroidales bacterium
ATGTTGTGCTGGAATATTAAGGATAAATGCCGATAATTTAACGCGTATAACTGCTGTAATCCATCGCGAGTAACTCGCGCTGGATTAATGAGACTCCAACTGCTGTAATCCGAGACGAGACTCCTGCGCGAGTTACTCGCGTAGGAGTCATTTTCATTTTGTCGAAGTAGGAATTTTTTTAAATTTGTGATGAAATTATCAATTAACAAATAATGTATTTATCATGAAACTAGGAATTATTTTAGAAACCAAAGAACTCGAAAAATCTTGGAATGCATTTAGATTTGCCGTAACAGCAAAAAAACAAGGACACGATGTTAAAGTGTTTTTAATGGGCGAAGCCGTAGAATGTGAAGGCTTGACACACGAAAAATTTAATGTTGATGAACAGTTAAAGACTTTCGTATCAGTTGGAGGAGAAATTTTCGCTTGTGGCACTTGTCTTAAATCACGTCAATTGTCGGTCAGTGATGCTTGTCCTATTTCTACAATGATTGACTGTGTTAACCTTGTCGTATGGGCAGATAAGACAGTTACTTTTTAGTACTTTTTTGTTTCCCTTAATTCTCCACTCTCATTGTACATTTTCCATTCCCCCGATTTTTGCCCATTTGTGTAGTACATATCGTATAATAAAATCCCGGAATCATTCCACTGACTCCTGCGCGAGTTACGAGACTCCTGCGTGAGTTACTCGCGTAGGAGGCAGGTAAAGTAGTTTGTTCTTTGGTAATTTAATATTTTTTTGTCTCCCTTAATTCTCCATTCTCATTGTACATTTTCCATTCACCCGATTTTTGCCCATTTGTGTAGTACATATCGTATAATAAAATCCCAGAATCATTCCATATTTTCCAATGCCCATGCTTAAGATTCTTTTTATATATAGCAGAAGATATTAATACCTGGTTCTCGTTGTATTTAAGCCACTTTCCATGTTTTTGAGAGTTTTTGTATGACCTTATCTCCTTAATATTTCCATCTGCATAATAAAGAATATTTTTTCCGTGAGCCTGACCATTTTTAACTGTTAATGATGATTTTAATGTTGTGCCGTCCTCATAATGTTCGTTAAAGGTGCCGGTAAATAACTTGCCGTTGAGATAACACAAACCGTCTTCTCGTATTTCCTGAGATTTTAATAGAATTGCAACAAATATGAGAATTACTGTAATGAAATATTTCATATAATTTAAAAATTAAAAAAATAGTATCTTAATAAAACTCTAAGATACTATTTCAATTTGTATTGTCAAAAATGTTTTAAAAAACCGGATTTATTTCTATCGAACCATTTGTTATTTCTGTCATGTCCATTGTCTTTTCTTCGTAAGAAATGTATGATATTTTCAAATTTCTTGAAGAAGTATTTTCAGGCAGATTGATGGTGAAATTACCTTCTAAATCAGAATATACTGTAATGTCAGTATTCTCGATGCTAATTTTAACACCTGTAAGAGCTTCTTTTGATAAAGAATCAGTAATTTTTCCGCTATAGCTTGTTGTACTTACGGAGTTGCCGTCTTTGTTGTTGTCAGACTTTAATGTTTTTACGTTTGTTGCACTTGCAGTTAGAACTGTCAGAACAAAAATCAAAGTCATTAAGTTTTTCATAGTATTTAATTTTAAGTTTAATTCATTTTATCTGATACAAAAATATATAGAATGATTTTAATAGAAGTTAAGCCAAAATTATGTCTATGTTAAGTTTATGTTAAGTGTTTGATTGTTATTTTTCATTTATCACTATAATGCATAACTGATTTTCAGTTTAAATGACCTTCCTGCTGTCAAACGTGAGAAATATTGTTCTTCAGCCATGTATGATACAAATACAGATTCTTGTTTACTGTTTAAAATATTATCAACTTTAAAACCTATTTGTAGTCTGTTTTGTGCCCCGATATTAAAACTCGAATTAAAATTTAGCGAATGAAAAGGATTTGAGTATATATCTGGTCGGTCAGCAATTCCTGCATATTGAAGAGTTCTTCCTTGTACATTATAATAAAATCCTGCTTCAAAATTCTCCCAAAATCCATTATTGCCTTTATAGGATATACCTGCATTTACAATATATGGAGCTTGTCCTGACATATCGCGGTAATTACTTATCACTTGACCTATTCGAGCATTTTCAGTTCTGGAATCATATTCGGTTTTGCTCAATTCAATTCTCGAAAAAGTATATGTGTAATTAATATTTAGTGATAAATTATTAAATGCTTCACCTATAAAATCCATATTTTGCCTTATCTCAAATTCAGCTCCGATAACTTCTCCATTACCAACATTTCTAGGCTGAAAAGCTCCTCTTTGGGTGGCAAACTGTACAACTTCGATGGGATTAAAGAAATATTTGTAAAATCCACTAACACTTATAAGTTGGGCATTTTTCCTAAACAATTCCCATCTGAGATCAAAATTATAAATATCCGTACATTTAAGATTGCCATCCCAAAATTCTATCCCAGCAACATCATTTGCATCTCTAAACAAACCTCCGATAAATGTCCTTCCTGTTATAGGGTCAAATATTTCTGCGTATGACAATTCTTTAAATGATGGTCTTGCTATTGTTTTCGATGCCGAAACGCGAAGATTTTGTATGTCGCTCAATGTATATATAAGATTTACTGTCGGGAAATATCCCAAATTGTCTAATACAATGTCATTTTTAAGAATATTTAAACCGAGTTGGTCTCTACCTGTATAATGTTGAACGTATTTTTCAATTCTTATTCCAACAATTGCTCTAAACAAAGCGAATGGGCTGAATTCATACGATGTATATACTCCAATATTATTTATGCTCGAATTAAATTTATTTGGATTTACAGGAATAAATGGAACCTCATAAGTTGTTCCTGAAGTGGCTGACCCATTTAATGGCCATAGATTCTCTGAACTAAAAATCTCATCAGGGTCTCCTGTTAAATCAACATTTCTAATATTTATAGCATAATTTCTAATAATGAAATCCCTTTGCTTAAAGGAGTTTGATGCCCCGAAGTTTAACTTCGATTTTCTGCCAAAAGTTTCGAATTCATAACTTGCATTTATCAAAGCTGAAATATTAAATTCGTTAAGCTCTCGCCATATTCTTTCAGGAAATCCCGATTCTGTACTTATGCTAAAAACACCCTCGCGGTCTTCGTATCTAGTAAATCTAATGTCAGGATCTTGAATTGAAGATAGACTTGGTGATATTTTCCATTCCAGATTCCATAAGTCATTTTTTAACCTGTGCTTACCATCAATTATGATATTTGTTAATCCGCGTTGACTGTAATCAAGAGAGTGTATAAAACCATCGAAATTTGATCCCAGATTGGTTTTATAAAAGTCAAATATCCCAGCTTTTGACTCGCCGTTTTGTAAATGCATAAGATTTATCCTGTATTTCGAATTTTTTGTTTTAATAGCAAATCCAGCTAAACCATTTAAAAATACTGATTCTGTTCCGAAGTTACCTATTTGATATTCTCTTCTGTCAAGTTCTGTGATAGTTTTGTCGCCTTGCAGTCCATATAAACCGTTTTCAGCATCCTGATAATATTCAGTAGAGTATTTATAAGATACTGCAAAATTATATCCTATAGTATATTTATTTTTATTTACCTGATTTCCAAAATTAGAGCTGAATTCATAATCCATTAGACTTTTCTCTTTTATAGCAGCCATATTAGGATTAAAGCTCGAAAGGATTTCTTTGTATCTCTGAGCTTTTGCACCATCGGGATTTCCAACCACTTCGGCAAATTGTGGAATATCTGTCGTTGCAGGAATAGCTCTTGTTCCGTCATCAAATCCTAGAAAGTCTAAGTTCCCGCCTTTATAGGTCAAGAAATCAGGGTTAAAATGAGCTCCCGGATTATATCCCAGACCTAAAGATATGCTTCCTTGTCTGCTATCGGGAAAATCCTTCGTTTCTATATTTACAACACCTCCGGTAAAATCAGCCGGTAATTCTGCCGAAAAAGTTTTACTAACGATAATATTATCAATAATATTAGTCGGAAACATATCCATTTGAACAGTATTGCGATCGGGATCCAGTCCTGGAATTTCCATTCCGTTTAAAATGGTTTTTGTATATCTGTCACCGAGTCCGCGAACATAAACGTATTTTCCACCCGATACTGAAACACCTGTAATTCTTTTCATTGATGAAGCTGCATCTGAATCTCCTGTTTTCCTAAATCCCGAAGAAGATATCCCGTCAAGCAAGTTAACCGAATTCCTTTTCATGGCTACCAGAGAATTTTCGGTGTTTCTTACTTCCTTGGCCGCAACTGTAACTTCTGAAAGTAATATGCCTTCTTCGTTCATTTTGATATCATCAAGAATAAGAACCTGACCCAAACTTATTTCTATTCCACTCATCAATATTGTTTCGTAAGAAATGAAGGAAATTTCAAAGTCGTATTTACCTGGGGATATCTTTAAACTGTATTTTCCATCGAGATCTGTTGTTGTTCCTGTTGTTGTGCCTTTAACAACAATTGCCACTCCCGGCATTGATTCCCCTGTTTTTGAATCGTAAATTGTTCCTCTCACATAACTATCTTGAGCACTTAGTGTAAATGCAAAAAGTTTTATTATCAAAATAAAAAAGAATATTTTTTTTACCATTTTGGTTATCATTTGTTTTTAACATAAAAACCCGCAGACTAAAAAGTCTGCGAGTATTAATTATTTATTTAGATCTAAATTAAAAATCAACAAGTTCTCCATTTTCATCCGCCCATGTCCAGCTTGTAAATTTTGACTTATCGGCTCCAACAGTATTAGCTCCTGCATTAACAACTGTAGCATGTGCATCGGTTCCGTTCTTAAATACAGATGTGAGTTCTACCCCTGTAGCTAGTGTTATTTGGAGAGCACTAAAACTGAAATCACCACTGGCAAAGTTTGCAATGCTAGCATCTCCTGAAAGTGATAAGTCACCTCTTCCGTCAGTATCAGCTGGGTTTGGAAAATTGAAGAAATATATATCATGGAAACTTCCTCTTGCACCATCACGAAAATCACCTAATTCTGCGGCATCTGATCCTTTTATACTACCTATTTTAACAGTATGAGCTGCCAGCATTTCACCTTCAGGACCATCTATTTCTAATGCATGGTCAGTATCAGAACCACAAATAATTACAAAATTTTCTAAAGTTCCTGCCCAAGCTTGATCAGTATCTATACAGTCGTCTCCGGCATTCCAAATCAATAAGTTTTTCACATTAACGGTACCACCGAAAAATTCTATTCCATCATCTTGATTAGCAATAATTTCAATGTTTTCGATT
>JAQVEY010000204.1 GCA_028697515.1 Bacteroidales bacterium
AAATTTTTGGGATTGTGGTGAGTTGATAGCCTGTGCAGATGGTTTACAGACAGGTCATCCTCCTGGAGCACCTTTTTATTTGTTGTTGGGAAGAATGTTCTCAATGTTTGCCTTTAACAATCATAATACAGCTTTGGCTATAAACCTTTTATCAGCGGTAGCTTCTGCATTTGCTGTATTATTCACTTATAAAAGCATTCAGATTTTGAGCTTAAGAATTATAATGTCTGACAAAAATAATTCTTGGTTTTATAATAAAACAAAAAAAAACAATTTAAGTTATTTTGCAGCCATTACAGGATCCTTATCGCTCGCTTTTTCAATAACATTCTGGGCTTCGGCAACAGAGGCAGAAGTGTATTCGGTTTCTGTATTTTTCACTTCGCTTTCTGTCTGGATAATGCTGAAATTCACGCAATCTGCAAATGAAGAAAAAGACAAATGGCTTTTGTTGGCAGCACTTATTATGGGCATTTCAACAGCAGTGCACTTACTTAATATTCTGATAATTCCTGCGATGGTTTTTATATACTATTTTGATAAATATAAATTTACATATAAAGGGTTTTTTAAGACCCTTGTAATATCTCTGTTGCTCTTGGGATTTGTACTATTGTGTCTTTCGTGATTTCCTGTACTGTCATCAGGAATAGAATGGTTTTTCGTTAATGATTTGTATTCTGGCTATAATACAGGGCTATTTGTTTTTGCAGCTCTTATTATTTTATTATTGATAGCAGGAATTTACATTTCAGGTATAAAAAAGAAGAGAATTATAAATCTTATTATTACAGGTTTTGCAATATTCTTAACAGGATATTCTACTTATACTATTGTTTTGATTAGGTCGGCATCAAACATCCCCCTTGATCAGAACAATCCAGAGACTATTTTTAATTTTATTTCATATCTTAATCGTGAGCAATACGGTAGCCGGCCTTTATGGTACGGGCAACAATATAACAGTAGATATGATAATCGCCAGCCTTATATTCAGGGAGATCCGGTATATGACACAATAAATGGTAAATACAGTATTGTAGCTCATAAACCCGAAGCTAATTATGAAAGTGTTGATAAGAGGATTCTTCCCAGAATGTGGAGTAACCAGCCCGAACATGTAGCTGCATACAAGGAGTGGAGTCACGACAAAAAGAATTCTGTACCATCATTTGGCTCCAATATTGGGTTTATGTTCAGATATCAGTTTTCGCAAATGTACATTAGGTATTTTATGTGGAATTTTGTAGGGCGACAAAACGATTTGCAATCTCATGGAGGTCCGGTTAATGGGAACTGGTCGAGTGGAATAGGTTTTATTGATAAAATGAGACTATCTCAAACAAAAGATCTGCCACCTCATCTCGAAAACAACAAAGCAAGGAATTACTATTATTTTCTTCCATTATTACTTGGTTTAATTGGTATTTATTTTCAGTTTAAAACAGATAAAAAATATTTATTTGTAATATCTCTGATTTTTATTTTCACAGGTCTTGCAATTGCATTTTATCTAAATCAGCATCCTTATCAGGCACGCGAAAGGGACTATTCCTATATTGGCTCTTTTTATGCTTTTTCGCTATGGATAGGTCTGGGTGTAGTTGGGCTTTATAGTTTGATTACAAAGTTTCTCAAACATAAATTAGCGGTAAGAACTACGGCTTTTATATGTATTATGGCTGTGCCCTTTCAGTTTTTAGTAAAGAATTTTGATGATAACAACAGGCATAAAAACGATTTTGCATATCATTTCGCTTATAATATGTTGAATAGTTGTGAAAAGGATGCGATTTTGTTTGTATCGGGAGATAATGAAACATTCCCATTGTGGTATTTGCAGGAGTGTGAACATATCAGAGAAGATGTCAGAATAGTAAACCTTAGTTTTTTAAATACGGACTGGTATATTGATCAAATTCAAAGTCCAACAAAAGGAGCTTCGGGGATAAAAATCAGTATTCCAAAATCAAAATACATTTCAGGACAAAGAGAATTAATGCTGATTAAAGAAAATCCTTATGCTTTTATTGAAGACATTTATTACTATAATATAAATGAGATTAATGAGGACTATGCTGTTATTTTTGATAAATTTTCGGAACTTTTAAAGAAATCAGGTCTTGACAAAACACGACCTGCAGAGTATTCAAATTTTGTAAATTATTATCAGCGAATTCAGCCTCATGGGGCAAGTCCTCCATTCAGAGATTTTTGTGACATTGTATTCAGCCTTCGCGACACTGCTCAGTGCGATGCTTTCGGAATTCCTTACAGCGAAGCTCAGGACTTGGTAAAATTATTAAACAGCTTTCTCGAAAAACAAATTAGTTATTCTATTCCTCTGAATCAAACCCTAAACTTTGTTTTTTCTGAAGATACAGCAACAAAAATAAGCACAAAGCTATATGATTATCCGATTGATTATTTTCCTTCACGAAAAATTATGTTGCCGATAAATAAAAACGAAGTAATAAATGCTTTTGGAGAAGTCCAGTTGCAGGAAGATATTATTGTTGACAATATGAGCTGGCAGATAGACAAAGAAAGTCTGACCAAGAGTGATTTGATGGTGCTAGAGATAATCAGGGCAAATATGTGGCAAAAACCGATTTATTTTAGTTCGATGATGAACAGCAGTAATTATCTGGGACTTGAAAAATATCTTTATCTCGAAGGTTTGGTTTATCGTCTTATCCCTGTCGAAACGGACATTTCGGTTGCCGATCCTGTAAATGTAAATTCTTACGCTATGTATATGAATTTTACCCGTAATTTTAAATGGGGAAATTTGCGGGAATCTGATGTTTATTATGACGAAAACACAAGAAACAGTCTGATAAATCTGAGAAATCATTATTCAAGGCTTGCTCGCGGTTTGTATTTTGCAGGAGCAATAAAGCAATCTCAACAAATGCTTGATGAATGCATAAAACTTATTCCTAACAATCTGATAGCATTTGATTATTATATAGTGGGTATAGTTCACGGGTACTATCGCATAAATAAAAATGCAGAAGCAGCAGAGATTGCTCTGATAACAGCCGAAAACGCACTCGCAGAATTGGAGTTTTACAGTAAATTTCCGGTGCAAAAATCACAATCCTTAAAATTATATCAGCAAAGAGCAATGAAAACAATAGAAGAACTTTATATTTTGGCAAAAGAATACAAGCATAGGGAGTTTGTTAAGCAGATTGAAGATATTTATAATCGTGGATTAAATCTGTACAATAAAAGCATTATTACAGATTGAGATAAAAAATGAATTACAAAACAATAATTGTCCGTTATCCGAAAATCTTTAAAAATGGGATTTGCAGGATAAAATCTTCGTCACTGCAATTGTATTTAACATTTGATGACGGACCAACACCTGTAATAACAGAAAAAGTATTGGCTTTACTTGAAAAATACAATGCAAAAGCAAGCTTTTTCTGTACAGGCGAAAATGCTAAGAGATTTCCTGACATTATTGAAAATATCAAAACCGGTGGTCATACTGTCGGTAATCATTCATATTCACATTTATATATATTTAAAGTCGGAGGTAAAACATGGTTTAAGGATGTGTTGCGAACATCTCCGGTGTCGGATTCGCAGTATTTTAGGCCTCCTTACGGAAAAATACTGCCCTGTCATTACAAGTTGCTCAAAAGAAAGTATAAAATAGTTTTTTGGGATGTTCTCACATGCGATTACAGTCAGAATTTAACAGTTGATAAGATTGATAAGATAATTTTGAAATATGTCCGCAATGGCTCAGTAATAGTTTTTCACGACACTCTTAAAGCTTCTCCTCGAATGCTGTCTGCATTGGAAAATTGTCTGAAATATTTTTCGGCTTTGGGATATAAGTTTTGTAGATTGTGAAATGAAGAAATTCCACAGCTCGTCTGTTCGTCTGTTCGTAATTCGTTTGTTCCATTGTTCGTTTGTTCGTTTGTTCATCTGTTCCATTTTCCGATTATTATTTCCCTTTTATCCAACAGTATAAAGATTTTTCTTAAAATTGCGTTAAATAGAAAATATAAAATATGAATAATAAAAAAGATTTAAGAAATAGATTAATTGATTTTTCAGTTCTTATTATTGAAATAGTCAATAGTCTTGATGGATCAAAAGCAAGTTTACATCTTGGTGGTCAGTTACTTCGTTCCGGCACATCACCTGCTTTAAACTATGGGGAAGCACAAGATGCTGAGTCTGTAAATGATTTCGTCCACAAGATGAAAATAATACTAAAAGAGCTTCGAGAAACAGAAATAAATCTAAATATTATTGAAAAAGCTGGTCTTTCTCAGGATATGGCAAAAGTTAGCTTTGGAATATCTGAATCGAATGAGTTGATTTCAATTTTTGTAACAAGTATCAAAACAGCTAAAAGAAATGCTAAACTGTAATTTAAGAATAAGTAACTGGGTTATGAAGTACGAACGATGGAACAATTGAAGTACGGACATTGGAACAATTGAAGGACGAACGTTTGAACAATCGAAGGACGAACAATGGAACAATCGAAGTACGAACAGAGCAGCAGTATGCAGGTGGCTGAGCGTAGCCGAAGCAACCGGTATGAAAAAGACCAATGATTGGATTAGATTACAAGAAATTTTCGTATCTTTGGAAGAACAAGAAAAAACACTTTATGATATGGACAGTGCACAATTAAACTATGTTATTAATCTTGCATTTAAGTGTCCTGCTGATTTAGCGGTTGCCAATGCACAGTCAATTGTCCATCTTTTGTTCGGAGCCGAAATTCCGCCATGCGAAAGCATGCAAGCTCGTAGCACCAAATCCTTGATTAAAGATGTTGAATTTGAGCTTCCCGAGACAGATGCATATATAGAAGACAACTTTCCTGATCCGTTTTTTGATAAGACAGTTGTAAATTACTATCTACCAATAGGTTCTACAGGAAAAATAACAATAATTGATATGTTTGGGCAAATAATTGAAGAATTTGAATTACCAGAGGGCGAAAACTCTTTTGAGATAACTTCAAAAGATTGGGCTCCAGGGGTTTACTCATACACTTACTTTGTTAATGGCAGTATTATTGATTACAAAAAAATGGTTATAACTCAATAAATTAACCGCAGGAGTTGCCGTAAAAAGCAACTCCTTTAAATTTTAGAATATGAAAAAAATATTTGTTATAATATTTATTTATATTAGTTTACATTCCTAATCCCAGGTATGGAACGATAAAATGTATGGACTTGACAGTTTGTCGAACGATGGAGGTGTACCTATACTGTATCAGATATATAATTATGATGACTC
>JAQVEY010000205.1 GCA_028697515.1 Bacteroidales bacterium
CAGGAGCTTTGATATTTTCGCCTTTCAAAAATTTTGATTTGCTTGAATCGTCCTATGGACTTAGCAGTTTTTATTTTCCGCTACTTAAAACTGATAATGAATTAAAAGAGATTCAAAAATCAAAGATTAATACCAAAGTAAAAAAACAAACTAATTCAAGCAAAAAGCTGGTTTATTTATTGTCTGCCGCTGCAGTAATTACAGGACTTGTTGCAATTTCAATCCATTTTAATTTCATAGATTTTAAAGCAAATAAAGAACATGCTAATGTTATACCGGTTAATCAAATAATCAATAATAATTCTCAAAATATTTCTAAAAATGACAATTTTCCTGATTACAAAACCGTAATTGGAGAACAAGTTGTCTATATTGATCCTGAATTAGTAAATGATGAGTATATTTCTGAAAATTTTGAACTTACTCAAAATAACGATATAGCTTTAGAATCTACAAGCGTAGAAACAATTATTGAGCCTATAATTGTCGAAAATGTTACAAAAGTAGCTGCATACGTTATTGCAGGGAGTTTCTCTAGCATTGAAAATGCCGAAAATTTTCAACAAAAATATATTGCATCAGGATTTACACCAGAGATTTTACCCAAATCAAACGGAATGTATAGAGTCTCTATCAAATCTTATAAAGATTCCAGCCTTGCTACTGAAGAGTTATCAAGCTTAAAAAATAAAACAGAAAATTATTCCTTGTGGATTTTAAAACTATAATTATTATAGAATTACTCCTTTATAAATTTTACCCTTTGAACAGCCTTATCTGTTTGGATTTCAGCAATATACAATCCTGATGAAATATCGTTTAGTAGTATTTCGCAATTAGAAATACCATAAAAATTAATATCTCTACAGATTTTTCCGTCATAACTGATAATTCTTATTCTGATAATTTGTTCTGTATTACCTATATCGACAAAAAGTTTTTCACTTATAGGGTTTGGGTAAACTCTTAAGCTCTTCGAAATATCTTCAGCAGATTTGGTAACATTTATTTCATACGATAACTCGAAACCATCATGTCGTACACTGCCATTTGTTCTAAACATAACAGTAACTTTATTGCCTGGAATAATCAAAGGCTCGGGTAAATCAGATCCAGACAAGGTCGCAACAGTTTGATTAGATGAATTAATCAGTTTAACGTAATCATTTACTGGTTCAATATCGAATTCGGAAAATGATATTCTTATATTCTCTGCTCCGGTAGGCATTATATTCCAGTTACATAATTCATTATTTTGATATAAATAGGCATTACTTCCATCGCTAATTGTACCAGTTTCTGCTGTTAAAGTAGTTGACAAACTGCAGTAGTCTGGTTTAACACCTGAAAATTTTATTAACCAACCATCATTTACAGAATCACTATCGCTTATAAATTTTACTAAAACTCTATCCGCATTGCTGTTGAATTGATCTGGAGTATCACTGCCATAAATGGTTTGTAGTATTGGCGATTCCTCACTAGGTCCATCATAGAAAACAAGATAATCATCGCTGTCCATAATTAGTTTTAAGAATTCGAATCGAATTCCATTTACAGAATCGCTTGGATTTATTAGCCATGAACAATCCATATCATTTTGATAAAATTCAAGAGGTCCACTTCCATCTTCAATTGTACCTTCAAGAGTGTTAAGTTCTTTTATACCATCGCAATATTGTGGTGCAGATAAAGGTGTTGCGTATGCAATTACTTCATGAAGTAGCGTGAAATCGGAGCCTCCGGGAGTAAGGTCGTCTATGTAGAAATACCCGTCTGCAGATCCTCCCCATCCCCAATTGATGTGATAGTGTGTTTCGTCACTGTAACCGTCAAGAATAAAGGCATGTCCGCTGATAAAGTCGTAATCTGACCAACCGGCATAATATAATGGGATTTTCTGATCAAGGTGCATCACAAGAGTATCAATCCAATTAAATTCTGCTTCAACGCTATCGCGAAAATAATATGTTGTTGCAGGATTGTATCCGAAATATGTCCTTAATGTGTATGCCCCTTTGTGATTGTACATTCCGCTTCCATCAGGTCCATAATTCATATCCACAGATACACCTATATTATATAGTAGCCTAGCCAAATCGTCATTATAATCAGTAGGGCTAACTGGCATTTGATCGTAATTGTAATTTTGTTCCGAAAAATTTACTTCTAGCCAACCATATTCTGGGTGTTCATAGCCGTAGCTTCCTGTTCCTGTTTCGGGATATCTAAAGTAATTCATTAATTGTCCCAATGCGGTTGCAACACAGCCTACAACTACATGCCCATCAGTGCCGGCAGCATCTGCAGGACAATGAGAATTGTAATAACGTCCCTGATCCCACTTGGTGGTAAGCAAAGGAGTTATTGTTTTAAAATCAGATTTTGATATAAATTCATCAGGACTTTTTGATAATCTTTCCCAATTTAGGTAAGTCTTTTGTGAAGCTGGAATGTTGTTTTTAATATTATAATCTATTTGTTTGGCGTAGCTGTTTAACCAAAATAAAGTTGATGGATTTATTTCACCCGTGATAATTTCTGATTGATTGGAAAAAGCAAGAACAGGAAATGCTCTTTGATCGGCAGAGATTATTATAAATCCCTGTGGTTCAAGGTTGAACACATGAAATACTTCATTATTATTGTAAACCTCGGTATGAGTATTTTTGATTTTATACTCAGTTTGGATTTGGTCTTTACTTTCAAATTTTTCGGTAATAATATTCAATGCAATTTTTTCGGCTTGAGAGATATCACAATATTGAGCAAAAGCATTTGATGTAGTAATAATGATTGCAAAAAACAATGAAAAACTTTTCATAAAAATATGTGTTTTAGTTTTGTAAAGATAAAACAAACAGATCTAATTTAGTGAAAAATAATAAGAAAAATTGATAAAAGATATATTAAATGACAAGTTATTTGAAAACTAAAGTTGAACTATCTTGAAAAAAACAATCTTGTTACGAATATTCCAGCACCGTCTTTTTCGCCGGCGTCGCTTTCAACGCCGCTGGTAACAAAACTGAGTTTCCACCCATCTGCTGCCAACTCGTTTATTTTTGCAGTTATTACTGCATCATTAGATGCAATATTTTGAAAGTTTATTCCAACCGCCGAATAAAAATTGAGCAGTTTTGTTTCTTCAAACTCATCTACTTTTACATCATTTCTGTTAACTTTTCCTTGTTCGCTTGTTTTACCATCAGTTCTTTCTGTTGTTAATGCTGACACATCTTGTTCGGTTTTGTTTTCGATTATTCTACTTCTTCCCAATCCCATTGGTACAATAGATTCGACAATAGTTACAACTTTGTATTCTTGCGAAAAACTTAAAAAACTCATAAAAAGTACGCTAAATAAAATCAATAATTTTTTCATATTATAAAAATTTAAAATTCGTTTTTTGATAGCAAAAAGCACACCGAAAAAGTCGTGAAAGTAGTTCGATAATAATATTTTAACATTTATGATAAATACCCTAAATTGAGACATGAAAAAGAAAACTATTTCTTTTTCGATTTGTCGCGCTGAAATAATTTCTCCGCTCTATGAAAAAATTCGATTTGTTCGCGGTATTCTTTATTTAACAATCCCAAAAACACAATGTCTGAATATTTGTTAAACATATAATGTCCTAATCTTTCAGTACCTTCGATAATAAAACCAAATTTTCTTAACACTGATAAAAAAGTGTAATCGTTAGCAGGTGCTTTTATCGTAATTCGGTTGAATTTTTTTTCGTTAAAACCTATTGCTAATAATTCCTTAATAACTTCAGAGTAAAACTGAACAGTTCTGATTTTGTCTGAAAACCACAAAACAATTTCAGTTTTATTGTTAAACCTGTCGGTGTTGTAGAATCCTGTTATCCCCACCAAGGAATTGTTCTCTCGCAGAGTGAAAAGAAAAATTTTTCTAATTTCACAACATTTAATTTCTTGTATTAAAAACTCTCTTGTAAATTCAATAGTTTTGCCGTAAAGATCATCATTTATCCATTCTGCAAGCAAACTCTTGTCAGATTTGATAAGTTCAGCAATTTCTTCAGCATCTTCAACATTTAGAGGTTTTAATACAAGTTCATAATTTAATTTAATTTCAACTTCAGCCATTTTTAAAGTTTTGATTCAAACTCATTATTAAATTTCTGCCAGTCTTCCCCTGTTTTATAAAGATTTCTGCTAATAAAATCCAGATATCTTTCTAAAACTACTGGCGGAAAATATCCCTTGAGGGCAAAGATAACATTTAAATCTTCATCAAAAAAAATAATTGAAGGTAATTTTATTTCAGGTTGCAAAAGTGAAATTACTAACTGATGAGGATAATTTGCTGTTAACTGCTCGTTAACAAATACATAATCATTTATCTTAATAGTGTCTGTAATGTTATAATTAATATTCACAGCATAAAAATTTGTATTTATATAATCAGAAATTACAGGATGTCTAAATGATGATGCAAGCATTATCTTACTACCGTTTACGAAGTCTGAATTTATAAACAGCATGAACTTTTTTGGACTTTCTTTCATTTTTTTAAGAGCTTCATCGAATTTTAACCAATTTACATTTCCATCGGTTTTAGAGGTAGAATCGGGATAATAAGAATTTGTGAAATCTTGTTTGAAGTCAGCATAATTACAATTTTTGTTTATTCTCTCAGTGAAATAAATCAGCAAAGGTTCAATAGATTTTATATCCATAAATCCGGGTACAGGATTAATATTATTTTCATAATCAATATAAACTATTGTTGGATAAGACATTCGTCCATTTAACAGTAGTTGAGCTAATTCATGCGAAGACCGGTTGCCTGTATTTTTGTTTACATATGTTTTTCCATTATATTCAATTGTATCTGTTCTTTCAGCATTGAATTTTACCGGGTAGAAATGAGTGTTAATATAATTTGCTATATCTTTATTATTAAATGTCTCGGCATCCATTTTCTTGCACCATCCGCACCAGTTGGTGTACATATCTATTAAGATGGTTTTCGGTGCTTCTTTTTGTTTTTGTAAAGCTTCTTCAAAGCTCATCCATTTTACTGGGCTTTCATTTGTTATTGGATTTTGAGTATAGCCGTTAAATGACAAACAAATAATGGAACAAAAAAGAAAGAAATTTTTCATAATAATATATTTTGATGCAAAATTAACATATATAAGCATAATTTTTATAATTTTAAGGTTTTAAAATTATTAATTAAATATATAAATACTATGAGTGAAATTGCAAATTTAAATCCAAAACAAGTTTG
>JAQVEY010000206.1 GCA_028697515.1 Bacteroidales bacterium
ACAAAAATCGATTTTTTTTGAGCTTTACACACTTTTTTGTACAGTATCCTAATTAACGTAATTGCTCCGTGTGTGGGCCATGGGGAAACGGCGGGCCTGTTCCGGCGATGAGAATAAAACAATAGTAATTGTGTCAAGCTGTCACTTTGTGACATTCTCTAAAACAAAGACAAGCTAGGGCTAGGGGATAGGCTTTGTTTTAGGCTTGGTTGACTTACAATTACATTGTTTTATTCGATGCGGGTTGAAGCATTGTTTCCCCTTGATCTTTTTGTTACTTTTCCCATCAAGGGAAAAAGTATAAAGAAAAATTAAATTTTAAAAATTCGATTTTAAATTATCGAAATACCATTTTACAGCAATTCTAAGTCCATCGTGTACATCATACAAAGGTTTGTATCCCAAAATTCTTTTCGCTTTCTCAATAGACGCCAACGAATCTTTAATATCTCCCTTACGTACATGCCCGTACTCAGCTTTAATATTAGCAATTTTTGGATCAAATTCGCTTAACATCTCAATCAAATTCGCAGTAATTTCGTTGAGACTGATACTTTTTCCGTAAGCGATATTAAATACTGTATTTATTGCATCGGGATTTGATGTAGTTGCTGCTAGTTGGTTAGCTTGAATAACATTTTCAATGTATGTAAAATCACGCGATTGCGTTCCGTCTCCATAAATTATCGGAGCTTCATGTCTTATCAAAGCTTTAATAAATTTTGGAAATACTGCTGCATAAGCTCCTTCGGGATCTTGATTCTTACCGAAAACATTAAAATATCTTAATCCTATTGTTTCAATTCCATACAGATTTCCAAAAACCTTTGCATATAATTCGTTAACGTATTTTGTTACAGCATAAGGAGATAAAGGATTTCCTATTTTATCCTCATGCTTTGGAAGTTCCTGAGAATCTCCGTAAACAGAAGAACTCGAAGCATAGACAAATCTTTTTATCTTATTATCTCTGGCTGCAACAAGCATATTGACAAAACCATCAATATTTACCTGATTAGTCGTAATCGGGTCATTTATTGAACGTGGTACAGATCCCAATGCCGCCTGATGAAGTACAATAGTAACATCCTTACATGCTTCCTGACAGGTTGCTAAATCGCGTATGTCTCCATTAATGAATCGAAAATTTTTATTATCGGTAAAAGATTTGATATTAGCCATTTTTCCGGTAGCCAAGTTATCAAGACAAACCACAAAATTGTTTTGTTTCAGGAGTTTTTCGATAATATTAGAACCAATAAAACCGGCACCTCCTGTAACAAGTACTTTCGAATATGTTATAATTTCGCCATTCACTATTTAGCGTAATTAACTGATCTTGTTTCTCTGATTACGGTAATCTTTACTTGTCCAGGATAAGTCATTTCATCCTGAACACGTTTTGCAATTTCGTAGCTTAGTTTTTCGGAATCAGCATCACTGATTTTTTCACTTCCAACAATAACTCTTAATTCACGACCAGCTTGAATTGCATAAGTTTTAAGAACACCGGGATATGAAAGAGCTAATGCTTCCAAATCTTTGAGACGTTTTATATATGACTCAACAATTTCGCGTCTGGCCCCTGGACGTGCACCTGAAATAGCATCACAAACTTGTACTATTGGAGCAATAAGACTGGTCATTTCTACTTCGTCATGATGTGCGCCGATAGCGTTACATATTTCAGGCTTTTCTTTGAATTTTTCGGCTAATTTCATTCCATAAACTGCATGTGGCAATTCTGGTTCCTCATCAGCTACTTTTCCGATATCGTGCAATAAACCTGCTCTTTTTGCAATTTTGGGATTTAGACCTAATTCAGATGCCATTATTGCACTAAGATTAGCAACTTCTCTAGAGTGCTGTAATAAATTCTGACCATAGGATGAACGATATTTCATTTTTCCAATCATTCTAACCAGTTCAGGATGTAATCCATGAACTCCTAAATCAATTGTTGTACGTTTTCCAATTTCGATTATTTCTTCTTCAATTTGCTTCTTTGTTTTATTTACAACTTCTTCAATTCGAGCAGGATGAATTCTTCCATCTGTTACCAATTGATGCAATGAAAGTCGTGCTATTTCCCTTCTTACAGGGTCAAAAGCAGATAATAAAATAGCTTCAGGTGTGTCATCTACAACTATTTCTACTCCTGTGGCAGCCTCTAAAGCACGAATATTACGACCTTCGCGACCAATTATCCTTCCCTTAAGTTCATCACTTTCTATATTAAATACTGTAACTGCATTTTCAATAGCTGTTTCTGTTGCTACACGCTGAATAGTTTCAAGCACAATTTTCTTAGCTTCTTTATTCGCTGTCATTTTGGCTTCATCAATAATTTCATTGATTAAACCAATAGCTTCAGATTTTGCATTTTCCTGAAGTGATTCAACTAATTCCTTTTTAGCTTCTTCTGCTGAATAACCAGAAATAGCTTCAAGTTTATCTATTTGCTCTTTATGTAGCTTTTCAAGTTCTTCGGTTCTCTTTTCAACTCTTTCTAATTGTTTATTTAGGTTTTCACGAAGAATGTCAAGCTCTTTTTTCATTCGTTGAGTTTCCTCAATTCTTGTTGTAATACTAGCTTCTCTTTGTTGAATCCTTGTCTCCGCTGCAGAAATCTTTTGATTTTTTTCATTAAACAATCTGTCATGTTCAGACTTAAGCTGCAAGTATTTCTCTTTTGCCTGCAATTCCTTTTCCTTTCTAATAACTTCAGCTTCTGTTGATGCTTCAGCAATTATCTTGTTTTTCTTTTTTGATATTGCCTTATCCCATACAAAATAAGAAATAGCACCCCCGCCTAAAAAGGCCCCTGTCGCAATAATAATTATTGTTAGTGTTCCCATATAAATTATTTGTTTTAAATTAAAAAAACCCGTATTAAATTCTTTAATGTTAGAAAAACCCCTGTATAAACATGGGCGGAACGGCCAGAAAATTTCCGGTTTCCTATGACTACTAAGTAGTTTAAAACTGCGAACAGAATTAAGTTAGGCCTGCCGTTGATAAACTGAGCTTTGTTCCTAATTAGTTAGTGTTGAGTTTTGCAACCTTTAAAGAATCAATACGGGTAATATGTATATTACTTTTATATTTTAAAGAACGTTTACTCTTTTGTTAAAATCTCTTCAAGTTCAAAATTTACTTTTTTCAATTCGTTAATAATCGGTGATATGTCTTCTTTCGATTCGTTCTCCAGAAGTTTGACAGCAAACATAATTACTGTCATGGCAAGATAATCCTGATCGTCTTTGTTCTTATATCCTCTCTTTTTATATTGTAACAAAGTGTCGTTTATTGATTGAGATGCTTTACGAATCAGTTCCTCACGTCTCGTATCGCCTCTTTCAATACTGATAGGATACATCCTTTCACCTATGCTGATATTTATTATTAACTTGTTGTCTTCCATTAAACTTTATTTGTTTAAAAGAGCAATGCAATTATCAATTTCCCGTATTATTTTATTCAATTTCAATTTGGCTTCCTTATCTTCTCCATTCGTCCCGTCAAGTGCTCTAGCCAACTTCAAATTATCATACTTTTTTTCTATTTCCTTGTTTTTGTTTATATATATATTAAGTTCATTACTAATGTGTTTTACCTCTTTTGATAATTCTTTATTCTTTTCTTTTTCTTTTGTATATAACAAAATTAATTTCTGAATGTTCTCTTTCATTCTTAAAATCAATCTGTTATACTCCTCGTTCATTTATATATTATCTATTACAAAAATAGTTGATTTTTTTTTCAAATGCAAGATATGATGTTAGTTTTGCAAAATATTTATTTTAGTAAGTATGAAAATTAGAATATTTCCAGCTCTGTTTATCGTGTTGTTATTGGTTTTACGTGTATCTGGACAGGAAATTAATTTAAAAAATTATTTTATTTCTCCTCTTAATATCAGTCCTGTTCTTTCGGGTAATTTTGGAGAACCAAGAAATAGACATTTTCATACAGGTGTTGATTTTAGTACTTATTCTGAGGGGAAAGATGTTTTAGCCATTGCAGATGGATATGTCTCAAGAATAAATATTTCTCCATGGGGTTACGGAAATGCTATTTATATTGACCATCCAAATGGATATACTTCTGTCTATGCACATTTAAGTAAGTACAATCCCGAAATTCAAAAATTTGTAAATAAAATACAGTATGAGAGATTTTCATTTTCGATTGACACTCTTTTGCCTCCCGACTTGTTTGAAGTTAAACAGGGAGACATAATTGCATATACTGGTAATACCGGTCAGTCTGAAGGCCCACATTTACACTTTGAAATTCGCGAAACAATTACCGAAATGCCAATCAATCCCATTACTACAATTTATTCGTTTAAAGATACTCGCTCTCCAGAACTAAGTTATTTGGTTCTATATCCTTTAAATGAAAATTCATTTATTAATGGGAGTAATCAAAAACAGAAGTTCAAACTAAAAAAAGAAAAGGATGCTTATTATATTACAGAAAAAGAATTGCCACAGGTAGTTGGGATGATAGGAGTGGGACTTGCTTATGTAGATAGAATGGATGGAACAACTAATCGATATGGAGCTGAATCGGTTAAGCTATTTGAGGACGATCAGTTAATATATCATTCCAGTATTCAGAAACTCGATTTTAGCAAACAAAGAGCTAAAAACAGCATGTTCGATTATCAGTATTATCTAGATGAGTCAATGCATGTTCAGAAATTGTTTATTGAAAAGGGGAATGATTTATCAGTTTATGAGTATTCCGTTAACGAAGGCATTATTTATGTTTCATCAGGCATTAATAAAGAGATAAAGATTACTGTAAATGATTATAATTCAAATACTTCTCAACTCGTTTTTAAGCTTAAGGGAGATAGAAATGAATATCCTGAAGTCAGTAACGAAGGAAAAATTTTCTTAAGTGCTGACGATGATATGGTTTGGATTGATGAGGAATTTCGTCTAGAGTTTGATTCGGCGAGCTTGTTCCATGATTATTATCTTAACATCGAGAAGATAAAAAAATCAAAATACTCTAATTTGTACAAGATTGGCGAAGATTTTATTATGTTGAAAAGAGATTTCAGAGTACAATTCTATCTGAATGAAGATTTGTTGAAGATAAAAGACAAATTATTCATTTGCCGTATACATGACGGAAAGTATAGGTATATTGAATCGAAAGTAAATCAGAATTTTATATCTGCTGAGTCATCTTATTTTGGGGAGTTTTATCTTTGGATTGATACAACAGCACCTAAAATTACTCCAGTC
>JAQVEY010000207.1 GCA_028697515.1 Bacteroidales bacterium
AGAAAAATCTCAATAACTTTTTTGGTCAAAATCGCAAAATTAGCTGTATTTTTGTTTTTTAATAGGTATCTACATTCTACATCTCTATGAAAACCCAGAAACGCAATAAAGCAAAAATCGGTTTACCCCCTGGGAGCTTGATTTTTAACGGTATAGAACGTAAGCATGACATTTCTATTGAGCATATTGCCTATTCTCCCGATGAATATTTTGAAGAATCAATTGATTCAATTGGAAAAATAGACTTAGCATCCGATTCGGGCAAAATACATTGGATAAACCTCAACGGCGTTCATGATACCAATATGATAAAAAATATTGGTGAAAAATTTAATATTCATAAACTTGTACTAGAGGACGTATTAAACACTCATCAACGCCCAAAAGTAGATTTTTATGACGAGCATATATTTGCAGTAATAAAAATGTTGGTTTACAATAAAGAAGATAAAAGCGTTGACTCAGAACAGGTAAGTATTGTAGCCGGAAGTAATTATCTTATCTCGTTTCAAGAAAAATCCGGTGATGTTTTTGACCCATTGCGAAAAAGACTTCAAAGCGCTAGCGGAAAAATCAGAACTCTAGGCTCAGACTATTTGCTTTATGCAATACTTGATATTATTATTGACAATTATTTTATCCTTCTCGAAAGTCTCGGCGAAGAGGTTGAAAAATACGAAACCGATTTAATCGACAATGCGAATAAAGATATCCTGAACCGAATATACTATCTCAAACGCGAAAACTTGTTGCTGCGAAATGCTGTCTGGCCTGTTCGAGAGCTCGTGTTACAATTCGAAAAAACCGACTCCCCACTTATAAAAAAGAAAAATATCATTTATTTCCGCGACTTATACGATCATACAATACAAGTAATCGACAATGTTGAAATTTACCGCGACTTACTGTCGGGACTAATAGAACTTTATTATACCAACACAGGAAATAAAACCAACGAAGTAATGAAAGTTCTTACAATAATCTCAACTATTTTCATTCCATTAACTTTTATTGCCGGGATTTATGGTATGAACTTTAAATATATGCCTGAACTTGAATGGCACTATGCATATTTCGGCGTTTGGGGTATAATGATTACCCTGTTTGTTTTAATGATTTGGTATTTTAGAAGAAAAAAGTGGTTCTAACTAGTAATATTTGCATTCATAAAAAGTGCTAACAAACTACACATACTCATGATCAATAAAGTTAGAATTTAGCAATCTTGCAACTCCCATATAAGATGGCTTGAATGTTATTTTACCTCCCACAGAATATCTCTTTTTCCCATTTTTGTCAATATTATTTCCCAAATCGACAACCATCATATCAGAAGTTATCCCAATAAAGCTTAGTTCTTTATCAAATGGTTCAATATCGTTTTTATCCACATCGAGCAAGCCGAAATCTAATATTGCTTTTGTGGTTGTTGCATTGAAGTCTGTTTCCTCTATTTTAGCAGTATGTCCTATATTTGCTTCACTTATAACCCCATCAGGGAGTAACTCTTTTTCATAAAGCTCAATAATGTTTGCTTCAAAAACAAATGCGTCTGTATGTAAATTCATAAATTGATCATTGTCCAAAGGAGATGTTCCAAAAAAAGCAGCCTCTCCTATTCTAAAGTGATTCATGTCTTTTGGTACAGAGTTACTACTGATTAAGGGCAAAGTAATAGAGCTTCCACCTGAAATTATTGGCAAATTTCGATTGAATTTTGCCTGAATCAATTCTTTGTATAAACACAATTGAAGCAATTTATCGTAAGTTGGTTCTACTCCATACATACAACCTAAATTCGAACCCAATCCGATTACTTCGATGTTTTTCAGATTAAAAACATTTTCATAAAACTTAACTAATTCATCTCGTTTAACCCCTTCCCTTAGTTCTCCAAGTTCTATCATAATTATGATTTTATGTATCTTATTCTGCTTTGCCGCAGCTTCGTTAAGAGCACATATTGTCTTATAGGATGAGTTTAGTGAAATATCTGCAAACTCAACCACTTCATCAATATAAACCAAAGCAGGAGGTTTTATATATATCGTAATCATCTCGGGATTAATCTTTTTTAAGTTCTTAAGACTACTTAATCTTGAATCTCCAACCGAATGAATGTTTTTTATCACTTCAGGTGTTAATACCCTCTTTAATAACGAAATGTCACCCGAAAACACTTTTGTAATCAGACTCCATTTTTTGTTATTTTGAGATAAAAAACTACTTAGTTGATTTATATTTGATACTATTTTATTTGTGTCTATTCTTAATAATGCCATATGGGTTTTGTTTAATTAAAGATATCAGTAAATATTTTTCGCGTTTATTTTTTATTTTCGAATCTCATTTCGGCATATTTGGTAGTAAACCCGAGTCTTTCATATAGTCTTTTTGCAGGATTATCATATTCTACATGAAGTTTAATGTTTCCTTTTGTACGTTTAACCGCTTCTTTAATTATTTCAGCCCCAAAGCCTTTTCCCCTGTGTTTTGAATCAACAGCAATATAGACTAAAATGTTTTCAGGAATATATCCTGACATTCCTGTGTTGTTCATTACTAAAACTCCGGCAAGCTGAGCATTATAATACGCCTGCAAAACGAACCCACCTTTTCCACAATCCTTTTGAAGTGCATAATCAATACATTTTCTGATGTCCGTAGGATTGTCCCCAAATTGTTCGAGGTGTTTGTGTAAGAATTCTACTGTTTCGTTAATACTTGTTAAATTAAAATCGTTCTCGTTATTACATAATTTGTAATTAAGCATAATGTTCCTTTCTTTTTAGTTAATAATAGAAATCACTATTGCACAATATAAAAAAATATCGGACATATCCAAATGTTTTATACCAATTGCAATGATTAGACACTAAACAAAAAACCGTTTAGAGCTTCAGATTAGAGAATTTGTATATATTAACAAACTTTTTTGTAATACCCTTAATCAAATTAGATTATTATATTTACAAAAAAGGTCGATTGAAAAAATACATAAAAAATCCCCTCCTTTACAGGAAGGGATTTTGCGCGTTAAAAATAATCGATGAGCTAGTTTGAACAATATGTAGTTTTGTTAGCTCCTACTAAACGATACCCTGATCTACCATTGCATCGGCAACTTTTAAGAAACCTGCAATATTGGCACCTTTAACATAATTAACAATTCCTGAAGCATCTTTACCATATTTAACACAAGCTTCATGAATGTTTTTCATAATGCTGTGAAGTTTTTCATCAACTTCTTCGGCAGACCATGATAATTTCATTGAATTTTGGGTCATTTCAAGACCTGAAGTCGCAACACCACCAGCGTTGACAGCTTTACCAGGACCGAAAAGAACTTTATGTTCCAAAAATACCTCAACTGCTTCTGGAGTACATCCCATATTAGAAACCTCAGCAACTAACATTACTTTATTCTCAACTAATTTCTTGGCATCGTCACCGTTTAGTTCATTTTGAGTTGCACAAGGCAAAGCAATATCACATTTTACTTCCCATGGTTTCTTTCCTTGATGGAATTCTGCTCCAAATTCAAAAGAATATGGTTTTACAATATCTTCGTTAGATGATCTCAATTGAAGCATATAATCAATTTTCTTACCTGAAATACCGTCTTTGTCATAAATATATCCATCAGGACCTGAGATTGTAATAACTTTAGCACCCAATTCAGTTGCTTTTAATGCAGCCCCCCATGCAACATTACCAAAACCTGATATTGCTACAGTTTTTCCTTTAAAAGAATCACCTTTTGTTGCTAACATTTCTTTTACAAAATAAATTGCTCCAAAGCCTGTAGCTTCCGGTCTTACTAAGCTTCCACCCCATTTCAAACCTTTTCCAGTCAAAACTCCTGTATGCTCACAAGCAAGTTTTTTGTACATTCCATACAAAAATCCAATTTCACGTCCACCTACTCCGATATCACCGGCAGGTACGTCTGTATTAGGACCAATCACTTTCCACAATTCTAGCATGAATGATTGGCAAAAACGCATAATTTCTCTGTCAGATCTACCTTTTGCATTGAAATCAGATCCACCTTTACCTCCACCCATAGGTAAGGTAGTAAGTGCATTCTTAAAAATTTGCTCAAAACCTAAAAATTTAAGTATCGATAAATTCACGCTTGGGTGAAATCTTAAACCTCCTTTATAAGGCCCGATTGCACCATTAAACTGAACACGATAGCCCAAATTCACATGAACTTTTCCACTGTCGTCTGTCCATGGAACTTTAAAAGTTAATATCCTATCTGGCTCTACCAATCTTTCAATAATACCGTTAGCGTCATAAAGTGGATTATCATTATACACATCTTCGATGGTTTCCACAACTTCTCTAACTGCCTGAAGGTACTCAACTTCTCCCGGATGTTTTTTTTCCAGGTCGTTCATCAATTTTTCTACATTCATTTTCTACAAATTTTAAAAATTAATTTTCCGTAAAAGAATTAAAATCATTTTATAATTTAACAATGTAAAATTACTCTTATTCTTTCTTATATTTATTGTTTTGTAGTTGTTTGTTTTCCTATAAATAATTGATTTTTATCAATGACTTTTGTTTGTTTGTTGATTTTTTTTAATTTTGGCACAAATCATTTTGATGATGCAGGACGATAATGAAGATATTAATATAATCATTAAAAACCTTAATGAGAGAAAGAAAGAGCTGGAATGTATTTACCAACTTGATGAGGTTTTAAAAGATTTCGACTCTGATTTGGAAAAGGTTTTAGGTAAAGTCACAAATATAATTCCCGAGGGTTGGAGATATTCGGATATATGTAAAGTAAATATTATTGTTTCGGGCATTGAGGTTTCTTCAGAAAACTTTAAAAATACAGAGCTAAAGCTAAAATCGGATTTATTTACAGACGATTTAAGAGTAGGTGAAATAATACTGTGTTATATTAAACCTGTTAGAGCTGAAAAGGGAGTTTTCCTGCCAGAGGAAATCAGATTATTCTCTACGATTGTTGAAAAAATTAATCAATACTTTTCGTTTCGAAAATTAAAAGATTTTTATGCTCAGAGTTTAGATGGAAAAATAAAGCAAAGTCGAAACGAACAAACATTTGTTGACTATTTAAAAGGTTTAGGTTTATCTAACAGTGATATTGATACTATTACAAAAGTTCAGATTGAGTTTAAAAAAGGTGAAACTATTTGCAAGCAAGGTTCATTTGCTTCATTTATTATGATTCTAAAGGATGGTATGGTGAAGGCTTTTGTG
>JAQVEY010000208.1 GCA_028697515.1 Bacteroidales bacterium
TGGACCCTCAAAACCATTATTGAATATTTTAGAAAATTCTGAAGGAGAAAAAATCATTGACAATCAATTTCTTACGCATAACCTTCATGATGCTGATTATGATCCGATATTAAACAGAATAAAAGAAAACGGACTTTTAAACAGAAGCGAAGACAAGGTTAAAATTATATTTGTTCCTTCTTATCTTAATGGGGATGATGGTATTTTTAATTTATCTTATTATGACTTATTGCCAGGACTTGATTTAACTGCTTTCATATCCTATTACGAACCATGGGGTTATACTCCACTGGAATCTGTTGCTTTTGGAATTCCAACAATTACTACAGACCTTGCAGGTTTTGGAAGATGGATGAAGTCAATTTTAGACGTAAAAGATAAATGTGTTGAAGTTATTTCTAGA
The DNA here is from genome assembly GCA_028697515.1 of Bacteroidales bacterium. Lineage (GTDB taxonomy): Bacteria > Bacteroidota > Bacteroidia > Bacteroidales > ML635J-15 > Bact-19. Next base: position 404 of record JAQVEY010000208.1, read on the forward strand.
GATGAAGACAATTCTGAAGAGGTTGTGGATAAGGCAGCTGATTATATTAATGATTTTTTGAGCCTTACCGAATCGGATAGAGAAAAATTGTCCGAAGCTTCAAGATCTGCTTCCGAAAAAGCATTATGGTCAAGTTTGATTGTAAAATATCTTGAAGCTTATACTTTAGCTTTAAGTCAAATTGATGGACGACAAGATTTAATTGCAAATAAACCACAGACAAGGCCTACTACAGAGTTATTAAATGTTGAAATTCAATCTCCTCTTTGGCGTAAGATTGAAGTACAAACGACAATGCCGGAAAGGTTTAAAAAACTTATAGAATTATCAATAAACCTTTGGTGGACGTGGAATTATAAAGCCAGTCAGATGTTTAAATATATTGATCCAAAACTATGGCGGGAAAATTCATATAATCCAGTTACATTTCTCGAAGATATTTCATTATCAAGAATGATAGAACTTGAATCGGACAAGTTGTTTACTGAAATGTATGATGCTGTTTGTGCAGAATTTAGCGCATATATGAAAGAAGGAGAAAATAAAAGACCACCTAAAGTTGCTTATTTTAGTATGGAGTATGGATTTAGCGATAATATTAAAATATTTTCTGGAGGTTTAGGAATACTTGCTGGAGATTATCTTAAAGAAGCTAGCGATACTAATACCGATATAGTTGGGATTGGGTTACTTTACCGTTTCGGCTATTTTAAACAAAAAATAACATCTTTAGGTGAGCAAAATGCTGAATATATTTCACAGAATTTTGATAAAATGCCGATTTTACCGGTACGCGATGAAACTGGTGCACAATTAAAAGTTTTAGTTCACTTCCCAGGACGTAATGTTTATGCTAAAATTTGGAAAGTTAATGTTGGACGTATTAATCTATATTTACTCGATACTGACGTTGATGAAAATCAGGAACAGGATAGATACATAACATCTCAACTTTATGGAGGAGATTTGGAATTTAGATTTAAACAAGAGATGATTCTTGGAATTGGTGGAATACGAGCACTACACGAATTGGATATTCATCCTAATATTTATCATTGTAACGAAGGTCATGCGGCATTTATAGGCCTCGAAAGATTAAGAATTTTGCGAACTAAACGTAATTTAAAATTTGATGAGGCTCTTGAAATTATTAGAGCATCAACTTTATTTACAACACATACTCCTGTGCCTGCAGGTCACGATCTCTTTGATGAAGATATGATGCGTGTTTATATGTCACATTATCCGGAGAGACTTAAAATTTCGTGGGAAGAATTTATGGGCTTAGGAAAACTTAAGCCAGAAGATAAATTTTCTATGAGTTTTCTTGCAGCAAATGTGTCACAGGAAGTAAACGGTGTTTCTATGCTGCACGGTAAGGTCTCTCAAGAAATGTTTGTTGATTTATGGAAAGGATATTTTGCTGAAGAAAATCATGTAGGTTATGTAACAAATGGTGTCCATTATCAGACATGGACTGCAAAAGAGTGGAAATTGCTTTATGAAAATACTTTCGGAACGGAATTTCTTAAGGATTTGTCGAATAAATCGCATTGGAATAAAATATATAATGTTAGTGATGAAACAATTTGGGGAATTCGCCAGAAACAAAGAGCAAAACTTGTTAGTGATGTAAAAGAGAGGGTGAGGAAAAACGTTATAAGAAGATACGAAGACCCTAAAAACCTTGTCGATATCCTCGAAAATATAAACGAAAATGTTCTTACAATAGGTTTTGCACGTAGGTTTGCTACATATAAAAGAGGTGATTTATTATTAAGAAATCTCGATAGATTATCAAGAATCTTAAACAATAAAGATATGCCGGTACAAATTTTATTTGCCGGTAAAGCACACCCAAACGATAAAGCAGGACAGGATTTGATAAAGAAAATTGTTGGAATTTCTAAGTTACCAGCATTTTTAGGGAAAATTATTTTTATCGAAAATTACGACATTCGTTTAGCAAAGAAAATGGTTCAGGGTGTTGATATTTGGCTTAATACACCCACTCGCCCCCAAGAAGCCTCAGGTACTAGTGGGATGAAGGCTGTAATGAACGGAGCTTTGCATTTTAGTGTTTTAGATGGTTGGTGGGTTGAGGGTTATCGCGAAAATGCAGGATGGGCACTACCGGCCGAAAGAACTTATCAAAATCAGGAATTGCAAAACGAGCTTGATACACAAATGATTTATAATATGCTCGAAAATGAAATCGTTCCATTATTTTATAAACGAGACGAAAATGGAATACCTCACGATTGGATTAAGTTTATTAAGAATTCAATTGCTGAAGTAGCTCCACAGTTTACTACTAAAAGAATGATTGATGATTATATTGATAAGTATTATAATAAGCTCTATTTGCGATCCGAAGAGATTCGAAATAATGATTACGAAATGGCAATTAGAATAGCAGATTGGAAAAATACCATTAAACGCTCTTGGAATGATATAAAAATCCTTAGTGCTAAATTCCCGGATTATGAAAAAAATCCTATGAATCTTAACGAAACATTTACAGGAGAGGTTGAAATTAATCTTAATAATATAAAAGCCGAAGATATCGGAGTTGAGATTATCATTACTAGCGCCGTTGCAAATGGATCAACAAAAATTTATGAAAAATATACAGCAGAACTTGTTAGTATTAGAAATAAAATTGCAAAATACGTAATTACCGGATCACCAAAAAAGCCCGGTTTTTACAATTATGCGATAAGAATTTTTGCATGTAACGATTTGTTGCCTTATCAGCACGATTCAGGACTGGTAATGTGGGCATAACTTGTTATTAATTTCTTCCCATAAAAAGAGTTAATTGAAATTGATTTCAATTAACTCTTTTTATTATATGATATACAAAGTTCCTAGATGAGTTTACCAACTATTTTTGGCATATATATCTCAAAAATTAGATTGCCCCTTCATCCGCAAAGCTGTAGTAATTATTCCCTGCAATGATAATATGGTCAAGTAACGAAATATCCATAATAGCAGCTGCTTCTTTGATTTTCTTTGTAATATCAAAATCCGCTTTGCTTGGTTGCTTATTCCCCGAAGGATGATTATGTGCGATTATTAAACCTTGTGCCAAACGATCAAGAGCCTGTTTTATTATTAATTTCACATCCATAACTGTTCCCGTTGTTCCTCCTGTGCTTAATCTGATGCTGTCAATTATTATATTTGCACGATTCAGAAACATTATATGAAACTCTTCATGAGTTAGATCGCACATAAGAGGTTGGAAATATTCAAATGCTATATTGCTTGATGTGATTTTTTTCTGTTCCATGGCCTTTTCAAGTTTGCGCCTTTTACCAAGTTCCATTGCAGCTACAATAGAAATTGCTTTTGCTTCACCTATTCCTTTATGTTTTATCAGCTCTAAAACAGACTTTTTACCTAGCAAATTAAGATTATTATTACACGAATCAAGTATTTCGCGTGCTAATTCAACTGCAGATTTATCAACAGAACCCGAACCGATTAAAATAGCAATTAGTTCAGCATCGCTTAATGAATCATTCCCCTTTTTTAATAGTTTTTCTCTAGGTTGATCACCTTCAGACCAGTTCTTTATTGATTTTTTATCTTCCATTAAAATTATTATTCAGTCGTAAAATTACAAAACTTTAAGCAGATCTTTAATTATATTAAATAAAAAAACTGTTCCGCCATAACGAAACAGTTCAGTATATGTATAATATTATTAAGCTAACTGGTTAACGTGCTTGGTCAGAGAAGATTTTAAATTGGCAGCTTTATTATCATGAATAATATTTTTCTTCGCCAATTTATCTAGCATAGCAGCTACTTTTTTAAGCATTTCTTCTGCTTCTGCTTTGTTTGTTGTATCCCTCAAATCGCGCACTGCATTACGGGTTGTACGTGCATAATATTTGTTATGTAATCTTTTTGTTTCAGTTTGTCTGATCCTTTTTTTTGCTGACTGATGATGTGCCATAATTTGTTTACTTTCTTATAAATTTAACTAAAAAACCTTTTTAAAATCGGACTGCAAATATATAACTAAATTTTTATTCAACAAGTTAATATGTAAAATATTTTAAAAATTCGCCAAAATTATTGCAAATAGAGGAATATTTGCTTAGCTGTGGCTGATATTACTCGGTTCCAAATATTTAGTACTTATCTAGGACTTTCTTTTTTTTATCGATTAAGCTATATTGTAATATAAATACTAAATTTGCAATTGATAAGGTATTTATTTATAATTCATTCGGTCAGATTGTTTATAATAAAGATTGTGATGGCTTGAATTCTTGTTCGTTTGAGTTAAATACGCATGAATGGAGTAATGGAGTATATTTTATAAAGTTTGTAGGTGAACAAGATTATTGTTCATCAAAATTTATTAAACAATTTTAATAGTATAGATATGAAAAAGTGTTTTAATTATGGTTTGTTTTTGGCATTTGTGTTAATGATGCTTTCTTCATGCGAGAAAAACCCGGGAGAAGGTGGTAATGCTACAATTTCTGGTTCCGTTTGGGTACGAAATTATAATAGTACTTTTTCCTCTCTGATTAGTGAATACGCAGGCGTAAAGGAAGATGTGTATATTGTTTACGGCGAAAATACCGGTTATGATGATAAGGTCGAAACAGATTATCTGGGTTATTACAGATTTAATTATCTAAGAAAAGGTAAATATACTATTTATGTATTTTCTGAAGATTCGACAATGACTTCTCCTGATGGTAAAACAGCAATAATAAAAGAGGTGGAAATAGTTGAGAATGATCAATTACTTATTGTTCCCCAGATAATAATCTATAATTAATGAAATTATGAAAAAGTTTGTAATAATTATGA